>NZ_BAAARW010000013.1:0-4787 GCF_039532545.1 Actinomadura vinacea
AGGCCTCACTGCTTTCGGCGCAGGACACGCCGCGCCTCATCTCACTTCGAAACAGGCCCTAGGCGCAGCCGGCGGGATTCAAACTCCCAACCTCTAGTCCATAGATCCCAAACGCTCACCGCGCCCCTTTTAGATCAGTCCGCACACTGCCGCGATGACCTCGGGGCCGTCCAGACCCGTTCATCCCGTGCGCCCTGGTCCACTGACGTCGCCCCGCACCCGAGATCATTTTGCGGATATCCCACGCCGTCAGGGACCCCTCAGTGTCCACCCAGAAGCGCCCAAACGCGTACCTGCCTCGGCGATCACAACTCGTGGAGCCAGTGCACGACGTTGTGAGCCTCAAAACCCAACCATCAGAGTCGCCGTCTCCGACGCCGGTGGCGACCCGCCCCCGTGATGCCGGACGGCGGACCAGCGCCAGGCGTCAGGTGTAGACGCCTCGCCAGTACTCCTCAGGGCTCTCAGTGAAGTCGTCCGGGCGCGTCTGGCGGAGGTGCTCGTACCTGACGTAGAGGAACGCGATGGCCTCTTGGAGGCCGCAGTCGAACGTCGTCCTGATCCACATGATCGCGCGGAGTCTTCGGCCTTCGACGATCAAGCTGTCAAGAGGGTCCCACTCGTTACCCATGGAGTGATCGTTACAGGTCAGCGGTTGCCGCTCCACTGGTTATCGGGCGGCGGCACGGACCCCGGGACCACCGTCGGCCGTGCGCCCCGGACATGGCCGTCCGGGCTGCAAGCGCCGCCCCCTGATCTCGACAAAACGAGCAGGTCACGTCGCACGCTCGTGCTGACACCCCAGCTCGTGAACAAGCTCCGGAAGGTCCATGCTCAGCAAGCCGCAGCCGAGATCGCGGCCGGTGACCTATGGAGTGAGCACGGGCTGGTCCTCGCGAGCGAGGTGGGCACTCCGAACCGCATGGGGCGCCCCCGGACACCGATGACGTCCCTGATCAAGCGGCACGACAACCCCAAGGAAGAGGATGCGTCCGACGAGCAGCCACCTCACGCGCGGCTGCATGACCTCCGGCATATCGACGCTGCTCCTGGCGGGCGCACCGGTGCATGTGGTGGCTGCCCGACTGGGACACGCGGCAATCTTCGCGCGAAAGATCGACGCGGCGGAAAGGGTGCATTGTTAGCAAAAAGGCCACTTTCCATCGCGGAAAGCGGTCTTTGGCGTGGGCGCAGCCGAAGGGATTCGAACCCTCGACCTTCTGATCCGTAACCACTGTCAGGCCAATGATCGGTCGATCCGCTCCAGCCAGGGCTATGTGTCGTTGATCGCGAACGTGAGCCGTCGTTTGTCTGTGTTGCCTAGCTCAACCGGCACACGCCGCGCGGGCGCTCCTCGCTCCAGAGTGCTCGTTCGCGCGAATGAGTGCTCCGGCTCGCGGGGGCTGGGGGCGAGACGCCCGCTTCGCACACGCTCAGCCAAAGGCCGTCAACGCTGCGGCCGAACGAGTGCCTGAGCCACGATCACACGATCCCCGTTGAACGTCAGCGAAGGCGATCCGTACAACTCGTAGCCGAGGTCAAGTGCTTCGCTGACCCGTCGGCAGAACGCCTCATCGTCGGGGCCGGTGAGAACGCGGTACCTGGGGAGATCCTTTGCATCGGGCATGCGGCGAGTCTAGAGACTGGGGCGGCCGTCACCGGACTGTGAGACGGACAGGCCGCATGAGCGCCTGGGGAGTGCATGACACACGGCACACCTGCGGCAAGCTCGCCTTGGAGATCCATCCTTGCGTCGCAATACAGATTCTCCGGCGATCTACACCGAGGTTTCCTCAGAGACCACCAGAACCTCGCTCAAGCGACTGGGGGACCACCTTCACCGCCCCAGGAACGGCGACGTAGCTGTACTTTGCTGCTGTACGCGTTAGCAAAAGCCCCCTTGTGATGATCACGAGGGGCTTTGACGTGGGCGCAGCCGGAGGGATTCGAACCCCCAACCTTCTGATCCGTAGCAACCGGCACCAACGGGATGGAAGCCATACGTGCAGCTAGAACAGTGTGCCGCTGATTTCGGACGTGTGTGGTTGTGTGCCCCTGTTGCTGTACTTCTCTGCAGTACTCCCGGGGCCCTGACCTGGCAGAAACGGTCTCTTGACGCACAGAGGGCCCACCCGTCGATGATGGCTATCCCGTGGCGATCCGCCGCATCCGACTGCCGTCCTTGGTGGAGGTCAGGAACTGCCCGTCCGCTGATGGTTTCAGCTCTTCGACGATCTTGACGCCTAGCGTGCAGTCCAGGGAGATGCGATAGATGCTCTCGAAGGCGTCCATCTTGCCCGAGCACTGATAGGAGCCCTGGCTAAGGGATGCAACTCCGTCCGGATATACGACGAGCGTCGCTGGTCCGTTCTCGGAGGGGTCGACGGACCGCCATCTGCCCGTCACCGAAGACAGCTTGGGGTCTCCCTCGGCCTTCGTGGCAGGAGGAGACGAGGCCGTCGAAGCGCTGGAGGGAGCGGTGCTCACAGGCTCCGAGGGGGATTCAGTGGCACCGCAGGCCGCGCTGGCCAACACAGCCGCGACCGTCATGGCCAGAGCAGATCGTCGATGCATAAACCGCCTTTCGTCCCAGCGAGGGCGCGGTGATGCCTCGCACTCCCATCGCAGGACAGCCGAGCATTCTCAGACCATTACGCCCTTGATCATAGATGTCGTGCTTGCTTCTGCCGGGCGGCATTGATGCGGAGTGCTCGTTCGCGCGAACGGCGCGCTCCCCGTGACAGACACTTCGGGCACGTCCAGCCCTCTGGCCCTGCGCACCCGTTGATCAGGCGACGACCGAGGCGACGAAGGCGTCCAGGTTCGCCCTGATGCGCGCGACCTTCTCCTCAAGGGGGACACCGTCGTCGTGGCCGTCGCCCAGCAGGGTCTGCTTCCTGCCCCGGACGTAAAGGGAGCAGGCCAGGTCAGCGCACAGGTACCGCCCGACGGTGTTGCCCTGCTTGCCGGCCTCGCCGCTGCGCCGCGCGCTCATCAACGCGACACCGCCGCCGGTGTGCACGGTCTGGCAGAACGAGCACAGGCTGGTCGAGTTGAACCCGCGCGCCTTGCCGGGCGCTGACGCGAATCGCAGCGCGATCCCGGTGAGCCGGTCGCCCGTCTCGGCGACCAGGTAAGCGCGGTCGGGGGGCCTTGGGATCCCGCCAGCCGAGGAAGTCAAGGTCGCCCCAGGGCAACTTTGCAAAGTCCTTGGGGAGGTTGAGGCGCTTGGCGTCGCCCTTGGAGCAGTTGACGAAGCAGGACCGCAGGTCGCGTTCGGTAATCGCTCGCATGGGGCGCGAGCCTAGGTTCGCGTTCGTGGCGCGGGCAAAGGGTTATCGAGCTGGCGACCTTAGGGAGTAGCCGGCGCCGTGGACAGATTCCAGCTCAAGCGCCGAGGGCCTATAAGCCGCTGCCCGCACCTCGTGGGTCTGCCCGATGGAACGGGACTCCTGCCTTCTTCGGTGTTCGCTCGGCGGTTCTGGGGCGGCCGTGGCCAGGCTGCGAGAACCGGTCGGATTTCTCAACAGCAAGAGTTGGCAACAGCATGAGGGCAGTCTGTTGATCTTCGGGTGCAGCCGCGTTCTGGGGGCGCTCACAGCCAGGCGACGCGGATCAGGTACACCTCACGCTGTTCGTCCAGAACGACGTAGGTGGCAAAGCCCTGCTCTCCGAACGCGTGCGTGGGCATGTTGCCTCTGGGGTTGGCCAGGCTGAACGGCTGCCCACTCCACGGTGCGGTTTCCAGCAGGGCGAACAGTTCGACCAAGGGCTGAAGCGCTGCGCTGGGAAGCGCAGCGACCTGCTCTTCGGCTGTCGGGGTTGTGATGAGTTGGTACAACTACCCCTCGGCCTCTCGCTGGGCGAGGATCTCCCGCCATGGCCGGCCTTGGGGACCTGCCCCCCGCCTTGGATCTGCTGCGCCAGGGCATGCATCTGACGGCGCCCTTCAGGGTCCGTCGTCGAATCGCATGCCGTGCTCCACCAGCGGTCGACGAAGTCGTTCAACACGCCCAGATCCAGGGTCACGCGGACCTCGTCGAGCACGGCCTTAAGGCTGGCGTCGAACGCTTCGCGGTCTTCTGGCACAACGAGGGCGGCCCGGATGGCACGCAGGCTCTTCCCTGGCATGGGCGGGCTGCCTGGTAGCCGTGCGGTTGCGCAGTCATCACAAGCCCTCTTCTCTCACTCGAAGAGCCTACAGACTCGGCCTGCCCCGCGCCTTCGCCACACGGGTCCGGGGCCACTCACCGAGTGAACGGCGGGGACGCTGTGACGGATCTGCACAGAGGGGGCGCCGTACCCGCTCGACTCAGGCTTACACAAGATCAAGGCCCGGGTGGGGAGGTGCTCCCTACCTGGGCCTGCGTTATGGAGCGGGTGACGGCAATCGAACCCGCGCTGTCAGCTTGGGAACCAAACCGATCATGCCCTCTATGGCCGCCGACCTGCCCTCCAGCCGTCCCGCGAGTGACCGCGGTTGACCCTAGATCACCGCCTCTAGTTGCACGCTAATTGCACGCCGCCTCCTCGCTGACCTGGCCACCGTCCGCACTCGTCGCTCACCGCGCGGTCCCTCGCCTTGGCCCGGGAGAAGCCGGCAGGCAGAGCTCCCAAGCCATACGCCGCCATTGAGCCGCTCGCCGGCCTTCCGCTCCAGAATCGGCGGGGCAGGCACGGCCTTCTCTTGGGGATCACAGGACTCGACACCCTAATGATCACCCCGGACCGTGCCTGCTCACGTTCCATCACTCACCCCGGACCAGACACCAATACCTGAACCGCGA
>NZ_BAAARW010000014.1:0-41235 GCF_039532545.1 Actinomadura vinacea
TGATCCGTGAGGGTGAGGGTGTGGCGGCCCAGGTGCTGGTGAAGCTGGGTGCCGATCTGAACCGGGTGCGGCAGCAGGTCATCCAGTTGCTGCACGGTTACCAGCAGGGCAAGGAGCCGGCCGCGTCGGGTGGCCCGTCGGAGTCGGCGCCCTCCACCAGTCTTGTGCTCGACCAGTTCGGCCGGAATCTGACGCAGGCCGCTCGTGAGGGCAAGCTGGATCCGGTGATCGGTCGGGACAAGGAGATCGAGCGGGTCATGCAGGTGCTGTCCCGCCGTACCAAGAACAACCCGGTCCTGGTCGGCGAGCCCGGTGTGGGCAAGACCGCCGTGGTCGAGGGGCTGGCGCAGAAGATCGTCAAGGGCGAGGTGCCCGAGACGCTCAAGGACAAGCAGCTCTACACCCTCGACCTGGGCGCCCTGGTCGCCGGGTCCCGCTACCGCGGTGATTTCGAGGAGCGCCTGAAGAAGGTGCTCAAGGAGATCCGCACTCGCGGCGACATCATCCTGTTCATCGACGAGCTGCACACCCTCGTGGGCGCGGGCGCCGCCGAGGGCGCGATCGACGCCGCCAGCATCCTCAAGCCGATGCTGGCCCGCGGCGAGCTGCAGACCATCGGTGCCACGACGCTGGACGAGTACCGCAAGCACCTGGAGAAGGACGCGGCGCTGGAGCGCCGGTTCCAGCCGATCCAGGTGGCCGAGCCGTCGCTGTCGCACACCATCGAGATCCTCAAGGGTCTGCGCGACCGGTACGAGGCGCACCACCGCGTGTCGATCACCGACAGCGCGCTGGTCGCGGCCGCCCAGCTGGCCGACCGCTACATCTCCGACCGGTTCCTGCCGGACAAGGCGATCGACCTGATCGACGAGGCCGGGTCGCGGATGCGGATCCGCCGCATGACCGCGCCGCCGGACCTGCGCGAGTACGACGAGAAGATCGCCGACGTCCGCCGCGAGAAGGAATCGGCGATCGACGCCCAGGACTTCGAGAAGGCCGCGGCCCTCCGCGACTCCGAGAAGCAGCTCCTGGCGCAGAAGGCGCAGCGGGAGAAGGAGTGGAAGGCCGGCGACATGGACGTCGTGGCCGAGGTCACCGACGAGCTGATCGCCGAGGTCCTGGCCACCGCGACCGGCATCCCGGTCTTCAAGCTCACCGAAGAGGAGCAGACCCGGCTCCTGCGCATGGAGGACGAGCTGCACAAGCGCGTCATCGGCCAGGAAGACGCGATCAGGGCACTCTCCCAGTCGATCCGCCGTACCCGCGCCGGGCTCAAGGACCCCAAGCGTCCGGGCGGCTCGTTCATCTTCGCCGGCCCCTCGGGCGTCGGTAAGACCGAGCTGTCCAAGACGCTCGCCGAGTTCCTGTTCGGGGACGAGGACGCGCTGATCCAGCTGGACATGTCGGAGTTCATGGAGAAGCACACCGTCTCGCGGCTGTTCGGCTCCCCGCCCGGCTACGTCGGGTACGAGGAGGGCGGTCAGCTGACCGAGAAGGTGCGGCGCAAGCCGTTCTCCGTCGTCCTGTTCGACGAGATCGAGAAGGCGCACCCCGACATCTTCAACTCGCTGCTGCAGATCCTGGAGGACGGTCGGCTGACCGACGCCCAGGGCCGGGTGGTGGACTTCAAGAACACCGTGATCATCATGACGACGAACCTGGGGACGCGGGACATCTCCAAGGGGCAGTCGCTGGGCTTCACCCGCGCCAACGACGAGCAGGGCTCGTACGAGCGGATGAAGGCCAAGGTCAACGAGGAGCTCAAGCAGCACTTCAGGCCGGAGTTCCTGAACCGGGTGGACGACACGGTGGTGTTCCACCAGCTGACGCCGAAGGAGATCATCCAGATCGTGGATCTGATGATCGCCAAGGTGGACGAGCGGCTCAAGGACCGGGACATGGGGATCGAGCTGCGGCAGGAGGCCAAGGACCTGCTGGCCGAGCGCGGGTACGACCCGGTGCTGGGCGCGCGGCCGCTGCGCCGCACGATCCAGCGCGAGATCGAGGACAACCTCTCGGAGAAGATCCTCTACAACGACGTCACGGCCGGCCAGATCGTCATCGTCGGCACCCAGGGCGACGGCGAAGAGGCCAAGTTCACCTTCAAGGGTGTCCCCAAGCCGTCCACCGTCCCGGACAGCCCGCCGCCCATCGAGGGCGCGGTCAACTTCAACAAGGACTGACCAGCCAAGGCAGGGCCCGTTCCCAGGTGCTCAACGCACCCGGGAACGGGCCCTTCCTCTTTCTCACCGCCGGCGCTGAGCGGACTGCGGCGTCTCCCGAGAAGCCGGAAATGGGCGAAAACGGATGCGCAATGCGCCGCTTCGCGGGACCGCTGCGCGCCGGAATCAGGACAGACGGCGCTGGATGCGGCGAATACGGGACTCTGCCTGAGACGCATCGGCGTTTCCGCGCTCAACGCGTCGCCGTAGCCGGTATTCGACCGTCTCGCCCAGAGGGAAGTCCGGGCTCTTGCGCCAAGAACTGCTGGAGAGGCGCCTGCCCTTGAGGCGCTGTTCGATCGCGTCCTCACGCGCCTCGTCCGGTACCCCGCGGGCCTGGCCCAGCGTCTGGTGGACGCGATGGCGTTCGGCGCGGTGCTTGCGCTGCCGGCGGCGGGGGAGGTTCTTGCGCGACGCCTTGTCGTTCTCGCCGTAGAGGTTGCGGCGGTCCTTGAGATAGCTCAGCCGCTTCTTTTCCTGCGGCGTCCGGCTTGCCATGCACGGGAGGGTAGGCCCCGGACGCGACGTCGCCAACCGGTTTTCGGGCTCCAAGGAATGTCGGGGGCGCCCCATAGGATTCGAACATGCGATCGAATCTCCAGTCCCGGCTGCAAGGCGAGCTCCTGGCACGGGTGCTGCTCGGCCCGGACCGGGAGTCGAGCATGCTGAACCTCGCGGTGATGCTCCGCGCCGACGTCGGCGCGGTCGTCCGGGAGGCAGAGCGCCTGGCCGGAGCGGGGGTGCTCACCCTTCGGCGCACCGACACCGGCCCTCTCGTCGCACGGAACGCTTCCACCGCGTTGTACGAGCCGCTGGTGCGGCTGCTCATGCTGACGTTCGGGCCGTCGGCGGTCGTCGCCGAGGAGTTCGGGAAGCTGCCCGGGGCGGAGGAGGCCCATCTGTTCGGCGCGTGGGCCGATCGCTACGCGCAGGTCCCCGGCCCGCCGCCCGGCGATGTGGAGGTCCTGGTCATCGGGTGTCGAGCGCGAGTCGGCGTTCGACGCGGCCCAGGAGACCACCGCACGGCTCGGCTTGCCCGTGCACCCGGTCGTGCGTACGCCGGCGCAGTGGGCGCACGACGACGACCCGCTCCTGCGCGAGATCAGGGCCGGGCGCCTCGTCCGCGCCCTTCCCGGTTACTGAGGGTGAGCCAGCCAGTCGTCGATCTCCGCATCAAGCCGGGCCTTGGTCGCCGCCGGGGCGAACGACGCCGCCACGCTCGCCCGGGCCAGTTCGGCGAGCACGGCGTCGCCGTATCCGAACGCGTCCCGGACGAGCGCGTACTCCCCGGCCAGCGATGCCCCGGTCATCGAGGGGATATCGGTGTTGACCGTCACCACGAGCCCTGCCTCCCGCAGCCGCTCGAATGGGTGCTCGGGCAGCGAAGGGGCGAATCCCAGGGCCACGTTGGACGACGGGCAGACCTCCAGAGGAAGGCGCCGTTCCCTCACCTCGGCCACCAGCTCGGGGTCGTCGAGCACGCGGATGCCGTGTCCGAGCCGTTCGGTCCGCCCGGCCGTGATGGCCTGCCGGATGCTGGCCGCCCCCTCCGCCTCGCCCGCGTGGTGGACGACGTGCAGTCCCGCTTCCTTGGCCGCGTCGAAGACTTTGACGAACGGATCGCCCGGGTGGGCCTCGTCGCCGGCAAGGCCGACCGCGACCACCTGGTCGTATCGCCGCGCGAGCTCCAGCGTCCGCCAGGCCCGCTCCACCGACCGGCGCCGCGAATGGTCGAGGATCAGGCGGCACTCGATGCCGAAGTCCGCGCTTCCCTTGGCCAGGCCCTCCAGCACGGCGAGCAGCGGCATGTCCAGATCGCCGAGGCGCTCGCCGTGCCCCGCCGCGGTGAACGACACCTCCGCGTACCGGGTGCCCTGGGCGGCCTCGTCCTCGCAGTACTCCAGGGCGACCCTGCGGAAGTCCTCGGGACGCTGCAGGCAGGCCCGCACGAGGTCGTTCTGCACGAAGAAGTCGGCGAAACCGCCGAACGCGTGCCCCGCCTCCAGATGCTCGGGGAACGCGACCCCGTTGACCTCACCGATCTCCCGAAGCGTGGTCCACCGTACGGTGCTCTCCAGATGGACGTGAAGGTGTGCCTTGGGCAGTCTCAAAAGATCGCGCACCGGCTCACGCTAGATCCCGCCCCTCCGTCCAGGCCACACATTTTCCGCCGCAGGCGGCGCGTGACCGGTTGAGCGGTCGTGACGTGGCGGCCAAGCGTTGCACTCACCGCACCCCACCACCCAGCGGCGGGCTGCATGAGCTGGAGGACGTCTAGAGCGTCCCGGCCTTAGTCGACCCATTCACAATGATGTGAGGCCGTGTCGGGCGGCCGAACGGGAGATGTTCAGCACGATCAGCACCTTCAGAGCCGCCGGGCAGGCGTTCCCGCGGGTGCGCGGTACCTTGGGGACCTTCTTCGCTGAGGAGGCGGCCGGGCCGCTCGGCGATCTTGTCGGTGGTTGTCGATTGCGGAGGTTCTCGTTCGCCGTAGTCGGTGAGGGTGCCAGTACGAGCGAAGGAGACGGCATGCGCAAACTGATGGTGACCACGTTCATGTCCCTGGACGGGGTCATGCAGGCACCGGGCGGCGCCGACGAGGACCGCGACGGCGGGTTCGAGCACGGCGGCTGGGCCGTGCCGTTCATGGACCGGCAGGCCATCGGGCTCATGGAGGAGCTGACCGGCAGAGCGGGCGCACTGCTGCTCGGGCGCCGGACCTACGAGATCTTCGCCGCCACCTGGCCGCTGGCCGAGCCCGGCGACCCGATCGGGGACAGGATGAACGGCCTGCCCAAGTACGTCGCGTCGCGGACCCTGGACGCCGTCTCGTGGCAGAACTCGACGCTGCTGACCGGCGACGTCGCCGAGGCGGTCGCCGGGCTGAAGGAGGGCGAGGGCGGTGAGATCCAGGTCCACGGCAGCGGCGGGCTGATCCAGATGCTCATCGCGCAGGGCCTCGTCGACGAGTTCCACTTGCTGGTCTTCCCGGTGCTCATCGGTTCGGGCAAGCGGCTCTTCGGGGCGGGGACGGTTCCCGCCGGCCTCGCCCTCGGCGGCGTGACCACGACGGACACCGGCCTGGTCATCAGCACCTACTCTCGGGACGGAAAGCTCGAATACGGTGCGATGGGCCCGGAAACCGGCAACTGGTGACCGACGAGCAGGGGGACAGGTCTACCCCTAGGTGACGCTCCGGCCGGTGGGTTCTGTCCAACTGGCCTGACCAGCAGCGACTGATCACAACTGCGGTCTGCAGAGTTCAACTCTCCGTCGCCGATCTGGCTCACCCACTGGATCCTGTTCGTCACTGCCACTCCCTACTATCTGTGACGACAAGGCAGGGCCCCACGCGGGCGCCACGCCGCGCGATCGGACGGCCCCGGCCCTGCAGAAACCCCCCGGGACGGTCAGGACGCCTTCCGCGGGGCCTTGGTCTTGGTGCCCACGCCGCCGAACAGGGCCAGGCCGCTGATGACGACGCGCGGCGCGCCCTGTTCCCTTCGAACGGCGCTCCGGTCGAACATGCCGAACAGGCCGAAGCCCTTGACCTCGACCTCGACGTCGTCGGGCACGATGACCTCCGTATAGCCCCAGAGCGCGAAGGCGCGGACGCCGATCTCTCGGTCGGCGAAGCGGGCGTCGCGCAGGTCGATCTCGCCACCGCCGAACATCGACAGCGAGGTGAACCGGCGCGGGGCGATCCACCGGCCGCGGCGGCTGAACCAGCCGAACACGCTCACCGCAAGACGGGAGCTGGGCTCCTCGTCCACGACCAGCGTGTCGGTGCGGCCCGGCTCGGGCAGGTCGCGGCTCACGCGTTCCAGTTCGCCCCGGGTGCGAGCGCCGAAGACCTCGGTGAGCCGCCGGTCCAGCTCGGTCAGCTCGATCCGTCCCTCGGCGGCGGCCTCCCGCAGGCGCCCGGCCGCATGATCGCGGTCCTGGTCGGAGGCTCGCACCTGCTGTGGCCCGGGATGCTCAACCATGCTTCAGTCCTCGTGTCGATCGGCGTGGCCGAGCACATTCTATTCTCCAACTGGCCAATAAGTCATTCGGCGGGCTGCAGCCCGGATTCCTCCACCATGTGGGCCCCGAGCATCGCCGCCAGCTGGGTGCGGAACCTCTCCTGGTGCGCCGGATCGTCGGGGTCATGTCCCAGGCCCGCCAGCCACGACCGTCCGCCGATGGCGAATCCGTACGCCGCCGCGAGCCCGGTCAGCGCCACCGTCTCGATGCGGGCACGGCTCGGCACCGGACGTCCCGCGAGCGCGGCCCGGATCCCGGCCTCGATCGCGTCGATCAAATCCACCAGCTCCGGCCGTGCGGCCCCCTGGTAGTCGGCGTGCATCTCGGCCCAGACGAACAGGCGCAGGTACCGCTCGTCCGTCAGCGTCTCGAACAGCACCTCCATGATCCCCGCGGCGGTCGGCACGCCGTCCTCGGCCCGGATCCGCTCGCGCACCCGTTCCTCGATGCGATCGTTCTCGGCCGTGAGCACCTGCCGGACCAGGGCGGCGTAGGTGCCGAAGTAGTGGGTCACGAGCCCGTGGGCGACGCCGGCGGCCTCGGCGATCTGCCTCAGGCTGACGTTGTCGGGGCCTCGTTCCCCGATCAGCCGGGCCGCCACCGCCAGCAGCTCGGCGCGCGATTCCTCGGGACTGCGCCTGCGTCGTCTGGATGCCACGAACCCAGCCTATTGTCCACTGGACAATAGGTCCGGCGGTGTCCGTGCGGCGTCGGGTGACATCCTGCGGTGCGACCCGCCTCGGCTGCTCAAGGTCAGCTACGGGACCGAGACGCCCTAGGAGGGGAGGGCGTAGCGTCCGTCTTCCAAGGGGTCTACCAGGCCGTCCGCGACCAGCGCGTCCAGAGCGCGTTCGCGCTGGACGGGGTCGGACCAGACGACGTCCAGCGCGGGCTTCTCGACCGGGCCCTCGGCGTCGCGGAGGACGGCCAGGAGGCGGCCGCGGCACTGGCGGTCGGTGCCCGCGTAGGTCTGGCCGCGGCGCGGCGGGCCGTCGTAGGCGGGACGTCCGGCGTGCTGCCACGCGCACTGGGCGATCACCGGGCAGTCGACGCAGCGGGGCGTACGGGCGGTGCACACCAGGGCGCCCAGTTCCATGACGGCGACCGACCAGCGGGCCGCCGTGGGCGGGTCCAGCGGCAGGAGCGACTCGGCGAGCCGTACCTCCGCCTTGGTCTGGGCCTTGGGTGGGTACTCCTCGCCGGAGCACAGGCGGGCCAGGACGCGCCGCACGTTGGTGTCCAGGACGGCATGCCGCTGCCGGTAGGCGAAGCTGGCGACGGCGGCCGCCGTGTACGCGCCGATGCCCGGCAGGGCGAGCAGGTCCTCGTGCGAGGACGGGACGTCGCCGCCGTGCCGTTCGACGATCGCGACGGCGCCGGCGTGCAGGCGCAGCGCGCGGCGCGGGTAGCCGAGCCGGCCCCAGGCCCGTACCGCCTCCCCGGACGGCTCGGCGGCGAGCGCGGCGGGCGCCGGCCAGCGCTCCAGCCATTCGCGCCAGACCGGCAGGACGCGGGCGACCGGGGTCTGCTGGAGCATGATCTCGCTGACCAGCACGCCCCAGGGAGTGCTGTCCGCCGCGCGCCAGGGCAGGTCACGGGCATGCTCGTCGTACCAGTCGAGGATCGGTTCGGTGTAGGCGGTGCTCATGATGTGCCGCCATTCTGACACGGCGGGTCGGCACGCCAACGGAGATCAAAGAACGCATACTTTCCGTGTGCGTTCGGATGCGGGCCGTGATGGCGGCGGGTTGGGGGAGGAGCAGTACTGGCGGCGGCGCGCGACCGCGCTGGTCGGGGTGTTCGGCGTGATCGCGGTCCTGGGATGGGCGTGCTCCGCCTCCGGCGGTGAGGGGGCGCAGGTGGTGAACTCGCCCGCGGTGCCGTCGGTGCCCGCCGTGCTGCCCACGGTCACGGTCACCGCCGAGGTCACCAAGACCGCCCGTCCTGTCGCGCAGAGCGGCGGGGCCTGCGATCCAGAGTCCGTGGTCGTCACCATGTCGGCCGCCCGCGACGTGCACGGGCCCGGGGAGCGGCCCGAGTTCCACGTGACCGCGGTCAACACCGGTCCCTTGGCGTGCGCCTTCGATGTCGGCCCGCGCGGGCTCGATCTGCGGATCACCTCGGGGGAGGACCGCGTCTGGTCGTCGGCCGACTGTGCGCGGGGGGCCGGGGCGCCGGCCAGGACGCTGCGCCGGGGCGTCCCGTACGTGGGCACGGTCACCTGGGACCGCAGGCGCTGCGCGGGGGAGCGCGCCCGCGCGCGCCCCGGTACGTACGTCGCGGCCGTTCATTCGGCCTCCGCCTACACGCCCAAGCAGGTCTTCTGGCTGCGCTGACCGCGGGCGTTAGAAACGGGGGTCGACCAGGTTCGCGGGCCCTGCCATCAGGTGATTACGGCATGTGAGTAATTGGTCGGAAGCGGAGCGTGTCCGCGTCAGACGTAGCGCTCCAGGATCGACGACTCCGCCAGCCGGGACAGGCCCTCCCGGACGCTGCGGGCACGCGCCTCGCCGACGCCGCCGACGCCCTGCAGGTCGTCGATGCTCGCGGCCAGCAGCTTCTGCAACCCGCCGAAATGCTCCACCAGGCGTTCCACCACCAGGCTCGGCAGCCGCGGCACCTTGGCCAGCAGCCGGAAGCCCTTGGGACTGACCGGCAGATCGAGCGCGTCCGGGCCCGCGAAGCCCATCACCTCGGCGACCGTCGACAGGTCGAGCAGCTCGTTGGCCGACAGCAGGTCCAGGTCGGACAGCACGGCGTCGAAACCGCGGTCGCGGGCGGAGGACGACGGGTAGTCGCGCACGATCAGCTCGCGGTCGACGTCCACGCCCGACACCAGCTCGTCCAGCTGCAGCGACAGCAGCCGGCCGTCGGTGCCCAGCTCGACGACGTAACCCTCGATCTCGTCGGCGATCCGCCGCACCATCTCCAGCCGCTGGACGACCGCGCTCACGTCCCGGACGGTGACCAGGTCCTCGATCTCCAGGGCCGACAGCGTGCCGGACACCTCGTCCAGCCGCAGCTTGTAGCGCTCGAGCGTGGCCAGGGCCTGGTTGGCCTTGGACAGGATGGCCGCCGAGTCCTCCAGGACGTAGCGGATGCCGTCGAGGTACAGCGCGATGATGTGCATCGACTGGCTGACCGAGATGACCGGGAAGCCGGTCTGGCGGGCCACCCGTTCGGCCGTGCGGTGCCGGGTGCCGGACTCCTCGGTGGGTAGCGTCGAGTCGGGCACCAGGTGCACCGCGGCGCGCACGATCCGCGAGTGCGAGCCGTCGAGGACGATCGCGCCGTCCATCTTGGCCAGCTCGCGCAGCCGGGTCGCGGAGAACTCGACGTCGAGTTCGAAGCCGCCTGTGCAGAGCTCCTTGACGAGCTTGTCGTAGCCGAGCACGATCAGCCCGCCGGTGTGCCCCCGCAGGATCCGTTCCAGTCCGTCGCGGATCTGCGTACCTGGTGCCACCGCGGCGAGCGTGGCGCGGCGTCGTTCGTCATGACCCTTGTCGTGTGCTGGCACCTGGCCCCCGGGAGGTCGCTGGACGGCGTCAGTTTACCGAGGAGCCCTCGTCACGGGTTCCCCACCTGGTCCTTAAGCGTGAACAGTGTGCCGCAACACTCTGCAGTGAAGGGAGTTAGGGCGCCGTGAAGGACACCTGCAACGCCTGCGTCAGACTGTCCACTTCCATCACTTTCATGCCTTCATAGCTGCTCAGTTGCGGATCGGCGCGCTTGAGGGGCGTCCCGTCGCCGAGTTCGAGGGAGCCCCGCGGCACGACGGCGTGCTTGAAGCCGAGCCGGGCGGCCTCGGCCAGGCGGCGCTGCACACCCGGTACGACCCGCACCTCACCGGCCAGCCCGACCTCGCCGAGCGCGATCAGGCTGCCGGACAACGACTGTTCCACGGTCGACCCCGCCACCGCCAGCGCCAGCGCGAGATCGACCGAGGTCTCCGACAGCCGGACGCCGCCGACGGTGGACACGTACACGTCCTGCTCGTGCATCGAGATCTTGCAGCGCTGGGACAGGACGGCCAGCACCATGGCGACCCGCGAGGTGTCCAGCCCGGACGTGGCGCGCCGCGGCGAGGGCAGGTGGGACTTGGCGACCAGGGCCTGCACCTCGGCGACCAGCGGCCGCCGCCCTTCCAGGGTGACGGTCACGCACGTGCCCGGGACGGGTTCCTCGCGCCGGGTCAGGAACAGCCCGCTCGGATCGGGCACGCCGACGATCCCGACCTCGGACAGGTCGAAGCAGCCCAGCTCGTCGGTGGGGCCGTACCGGTTCTTCACCGCGCGGATCATGCGGAGCCGGCTGTGCCGGTCGCCCTCGAAGTAGAGGACGACGTCGACCAGGTGCTCCAGCAGCCGCGGCCCGGCGATGGCGCCCTCCTTGGTGACGTGCCCGACCAGGACGACCGTCATGCCGCGTTCCTTGGCCACCCGGATCAGGTTGGCGGCGACCTCCCGGATCTGCGTGACGCCGCCGGGCGCGCCGTCCACCTCGGAGGTGCCGATCGTCTGGATCGAGTCGACGACCAGCAGCGTCGGCTCGACCTGGTCGATGTGCCCGAGCACGGCCGACAGCTCGGTCTCGGCCGCCAGGTAGAGGTCGTCGGTGATCGCCCCGACCCGGTCGGCGCGCAGCCGCACCTGCTCGGCGGACTCCTCGCCGGTGACGTACAGCACGGGTCGTCGCCCCCCGGCTTTGCGCGCCGCCGCGTCCCCCGCGTCCGTGCCGCCTGCCTCGGACGGCCCCGACCCGTTGCCCCCCGGCCCCGCGGCAGGCGTCTCGAACGTCCCGGGCGTGGAGGCGAGCGCCGCCACCTCGAGGAGCAGCGTGGACTTGCCGATGCCGGGCTCGCCGGCCAGCAGCAGCACCGCGCCGGGCACCATGCCGCCGCCGAGCACCCGGTCGAGCTCGTCCAGCCCGGTGGGACGGGTCTGCGCGGACCGGACGTCGACCTGCCCGATCGGCCGCGCCGGCGAGCTGACCGGCCCGGCGGCGACGACCCGCGCCGGAGTGGCGGATCCGGCCTCGGTGACCGACCCCCACACCTGGCACTCCCCGCAGCGTCCCACCCACTTGGAGGTCTGCCAGCCGCACTCCGCGCAGCGGTAGGTCGGCTTCGCCGTCTTCGCCTTCGCCATGCGCCGAAGCGTAGAGCCATCCGCCGACATCGCGGGGACGGGCGGTCAGGCGGCCAGGGAGTGGTGGGCGCGCTGGACGAGGTCGAGGAGGAGGCCGGAGACGGCGGCGGGACGCTCCAGCATGGCCATGTGCCCGGCCCCGGGGACGATCTCCAGCCGCGCGGACGGGACACAATCGGCGATCTTGAGGCTGTGCTCGACCGGGGTGAGCAGGTCGTGCTCGGCGCCGATGACCAGGGTGTCGGCCCGGTCCAGCGCGGCGCAGTCGCTGATCAGCTCGTGCGTGACCATCGAGTGGAGGAACTCGGTGAAGGCGTCCACCCGGGTCTCGGCCAGCATCTGCTCGGCGAACGCGACGGCGGCGGGACCGGCGTCCGGGCCGAAGGCGATCAGGTCCTCGACCAGCATGGAGCCGCGGCGGCCCAGGTGGCGGACCTTCTCGATGGCGGCCGAGCCGGCTCCCGCGGCGCGCAGCGCGCGCGGGACCAGGTGGCGGGTGGCGCGGTCGAGGACGACCGGGAGGCCGAGCGGGAGCGCGCCGAGGCCGCCGGAGGAGGTGCACAGCAGGCCGGTGCCGACGATCCGCGGGCCGATCTCGGCGCCGAACTCGTCCGCGTACCGCATGATCGTCATGCCGCCCATGGAGTGCCCGACCAGCACGATCGGGGTGCCGTCCGGGACGGTCGCGTCGATGACGGCGGCGAGGTCGTGGGCGAGGCGGGGCAGCCGGTTGCCGTCGCGCCCGCCGCCGTCGGAGCGGCCGTGACCGCGCTGGTCCCAGAAGACCAGGCGGCCCTGGCCGCGCAGGGCCTTGCGCTGGAAGTGCCAGGAGTCCTGGGTGAGGGTCCAGCCGTGGCAGAAGACGATGGCCAGGTCGGTGCGGTCGGCGCCGTCGATCTCGGCGTAGAGCCGGGTGCCGTCCGCGGCGCGCACCGGTACGGGGCGGCCGCGCACCGAGCCGAAGGGTTCGCCGGCGTACGGGTCGGGACGGAACTGGAGGCGGCGCAGGGCGCTGCGCTGCGCGGCCAGCCCGGCCCCCGTGGCGGCGGCGCCGAGTGCGGTCGCGGCGAGGATGGTGCGGCTCGTCCTGGCGGCACGGCCCATGCTGCGATCGTCCCTTCACCACCTGTGACCGACTGGTCGGTAACCCCGGTTCAGAGGTAACGCCACCACAGATTCACCGCGTAGTCCACCTCCAGGCCGGGGTGCTCGCGCAGGAGCTCCGCGGCGAGGTCGGCGGGGAACTCGATGCGCAGCACGGACTCGAAGTCGGCCCGGTCGCCGAACGACCAGCGGATCGTCAGCGGCTCGCGCCGGAAGCCGCGCCGCGTCCAGAAGCGCTCGACCGCGGCGGGATCGTAGGAGGGCAGGCCGCGCAGGAACCAGCCGCCGAAGGTGGAGCGGGTGGCGTCGTTGTCGATGATGAAGATCGCGCCGCCGCGCCGTCCCACGCGCTCGAGTTCGGTCAGGCCGGGCTCGCAGCCGGGGCCGAAGAAGTAGGCCCAGCGGGCGTGCACGACGTCCACGGAGGCGTCCGGAAGCGGCAGCGCCTGGGCCGCGCCCATGCGCACGGTGACGTTCGGGACGTCGCACACCCGCTGCCGGGCGGCCGCGGCCAGCTCGGCATGCGGCTCGACGCCGATCACCTTGGCCGCCTCGCGGGCGAATTCCGGCAGGTGGAAGCCCGTGCCGCAGCCGACGTCCAGCACGGTCGAGCCGGCCCACGGACGGATGGCGCGCATCGCCGAGTCGAGCGTTCCGTCCGGGTCCACGGCGCGGTTCTCGATCTCGTACACGTGCGGGGAGTTCCAGATGTTGGGGCTCGGCACGGCCCCCGGTGCGATCCTGGCCACGCGGACCCAGGGTAGTCATTCCGGACGTCAAGAAATCGGATCACCGGCGCCCGAGGGTTCCTTCGGGCCCGCGGGCGCATAGGCTTTCGGTTGCGTGCGCCCGCCGGGCGGGGCAGGGTGCCAACGGGTCCTGCCCAACGGAGCACACGAGGAACTGCCCAGCGACCATTCAGGCGAGGAAAGCCTTGACCCCGCAGCACAACGGCACCGTCACGCCGGCCATTCGCGTTCCGGACGCGCCGATCACGCTGTCCACCGCGTCGGTCTACCCGGAGAAGGTGCCCAGCGCCTTCGAGATCGCCGCGCTGCTGGGGTACGACGGTGTCGAGGTCATGGTCTCCACCGACGCCTCCTCGCAGGACCTCAACGTGCTGCGCCGGCTGTCGGAGTACCACCAGGTGCCGATCAGGTCGATCCACGCGCCGTGCCTGCTGCTGACGCAGCGGGTGTGGGGACGCGAGCCGTGGGGCAAGTTGGTGCGTTCCAAGGAGGTCGCCGAGGAGCTGGGCGCCGAGGTCGTCGTGGTGCACCCGCCGTTCCGCTGGCAGCGCGAGTACGCCCGCGAGTTCGTCGAGGGCCTGGCCCGCATGCAGGAGGAGACCGACGTCCTGTTCGCGGTCGAGAACATGTTCCCGCTCAAGGCGCGCGGCGCCGAGGCCGGCATGTACCTCCCCGACTGGAACCCGGTCGACCAGGACTACCCGTATGTGACCCTCGACCTGTCCCACACCGCCGTCTCGCGCTCGGACGCCCTGGAGATGGCCGGCGAGCTGGGCGGGCGGCTGCGGCACGTCCACCTGGCCGACGGCATCGGCGTGACCAACAAGGACGAGCACCTGGTGCCGGGCCGGGGCAACCAGCCGTGCGGCGCGATGCTGGAGCGGCTCGCCGACGACGGCTACCGCGGCCACATCTGCCTGGAGGTCAACACGCGCCGGGCGGCCAGCCGCGCCGACCGCATGGAGGACCTCGCGGAGGCGCTGGCGTTCGCCCGGCTCCACCTGGCCGCCGCCGGCCGTACCTGGGAGGTCACCTCGGGCGGCGAGGTGTCCCCGCGGAGCGTGCGGTGACGAAGGCGGTACGGCCGGATGGGAGCGGTTCCAACGGCTCCGGTTCCAACGGCTCCGCCGGCCCCGAGGGCCGTTCCGGGCGCGGCCCCGGGCGCCGTCCGGGCCCGACCGAGACGCGGGAGGCGATCCTGGCGGCCGCCCGCGACCTGTTCGCCGAGAAGGGGTACGACGGCGCCTCGCTGCGCGCCATCGCCCGTGCCGCCGAGGTCGACCCGGCCCTGGTGCACCACTTCTTCGGCAACAAGGAGGGCGTGTTCACCCAGGCCATGCGCTTCCCGGTGGATCCGAGCGAGGTGGCCGCGAAGATCCTCGGCGCGCCGCGGGAGCGGCTCGGCGAGATGATGGTCCGCACGTTCCTGGAGGTCTGGGACGACGCGGACCGGCGCGCCCCGATCCTGGCCCTGCTCCGCTCCGCGATGACCAACGAGCGGGCCGCGGTGATGATGCGCCAGTTCGTGAGCACGGCGCTGTTCGGCAAGGTGCACGAGACCCACCGGATCCCGATGCTGCGGATCAACGCCGCCGCCGGGCAGATGGTCGGCGTGATGCTGCTGCGGTACGTGCTCGAGGTCGAGCCGATCGCCTCGGCCACCGGCGAGGAACTCGTCGACCTGCTCGCGCCCACGGTCCAGCGCTACCTGGGCTGACGCACCGCCCGCCGTCGCGATCACTTGGGCGGGGTGCATTTCGCGCGCCTTTCGATCACTGCTGTTCGTTCCGTCTGCCGGTTTGGCGGTTCTTTTTCCTGTCTCCGGGCCGTCCGGGGTTGACCGGGACGTTCTGGCGGCTTAAATTCAACGCATGATGAGTTTTAGCTCGGATCCGGCGGTGAGCGTCCGTGATCTGCGGGTGGACCGGGGCGGCAGGCCGGTCCTGCACGGGCTCGGCTTCGAGGTGCCGCGCGGCTCGATCGTGGGGCTGCTCGGCCCGAGCGGCTGCGGCAAGACCACGCTGATGCGGGCCGTGGTGGGCGTGCAGATCGTCAAGGGCGGCGAGGTCACGGTCCTGGGCGAGCCGGCCGGCTCGGCGGGGCTGCGCCGCCGCGTCGGGTACGCCACGCAGTCCCCGGCCGTCTACGCCGACCTGAGCGTCCGCGAGAACATGCGCTACTTCGCCGCCGTCCTCGGCGCGCCGCGCGCCGACGCCGACCGGGTGATCGACGAGGTCGGCCTCGGCCGGTCCCGCGACCAGATCGTGTCGACCCTGTCCGGCGGCCAGCTCAGCCGCGCCAACCTGGCGGTCGCCCTGCTCGGCACCCCCGAGCTGCTTGTCCTGGACGAGCCGACCGTGGGCCTCGACCCGGTGCTGCGCCAGGAGCTGTGGGAGCTGTTCCGGGAGCTGGCCGACCGCGGCGCCACCCTGCTGGTCTCCAGCCACGTCATGGACGAGGCGGGCCGCACCGACCGGCTGCTGCTGATGCGCGAGGGCCGGATCCTCGCCGACGGCACCCCCGGGTCGCTGCGCGAACGCACCGGCGCCGCCGACCTGGAGGCCGCGTTCCTGCATCTGATCACCGAGCGCGCGGGGAGCCTGTCATGAGCCTCTCGATCACACTGGCCACGACCCGGCGGGTGCTGGGCCAGCTCCGGCACGACCACCGGACGATCGGCCTGATGGTCGGCGTGCCGGCGGTGCTGATGATCCTGCTGCGGTACGTCTTCGACCGTCCGGGCACCTTCGACCGGATCGGCCCGATGCTGCTCGGGCTGTTCCCCTTCATGATCATGTTCATCGTGACCAGCGTGGGCACGCTGCGCGAGCGCACCAGCGGCACGCTGGAACGCCTGATGACGATGCCGATCGGCAAGCTCGACCTGCTGCTGGGCTACGCGCTGGCGTTCGGCCTGATCGCGCTGGTGCAGGTCGGCGTGGTGCTGACGATCTCGCTGACCTGGCTCGGCCTCGACCTGGCCGGCTCGGCGGGCTCGCTGCTGCTGGTGGCGGTGCTGGACGCGCTGCTGGGCATGGCGCTGGGCCTGTTCGCCAGCGCGTTCGCCCGCACCGAGTTCCAGGCGGTGCAGTTCATGCCGGCGTTCGTGCTGCCGCAGACGCTGCTGTGCGGGCTGCTCGTCCCGCGCGAGCAGATGGCGTCCTGGCTGGAGGCGATCTCCGATGTGCTGCCGCTGTCGTACGCGGTGGACGGCATGCGGCGGGTGACGGTCGAGACGGGCTTCTCCGGCGCGCTGGCCCTCGATGTGGCCGTCATCGCCGCCTGCACGCTGCTGGCGCTGCTCCTGGGCGCGGCGACGCTGCGCCGCCGCACCGACTGAGGCGCCCTTCCTTACCACAAGATCAAGGAAAGCCGGGACGCGTCTCTTAAGGGATCCGCTAAGCCTCGGACACGGGAGCCTGTGAAGCGCGGATGGGCCCCGGGAGTGCTGATAATGTCCCGCGGCATGAGTCCCGTTGACCTCCCGGGTTCGCCGGCGCCGCAGCCGCCCGGCGGATCCGGTGCCTCCGCTCCAGGCTCCCTGCCGGGCGCCACCGGACCGCGTGCTCACGGTCCGGGCCCGGCCGCGCACACGCCGGCCGGGCTGCTGGATCCGGGCGGGCCCGGCGGGCCGGGCGGCCCCGGCGGCTCGGACGGGCCGGGCGGTTCGGGCGACGACCCGTTCGGCATCGACCGCAAGCGCCGCTGGCCGCGCGTGCTGGCCGCGGTGGTGGTGTTCGTCCTGCTGGTGGTCGCGGGGGTCGGCGGGCTCGTCTGGCAGCGCCAGTCGTCCTACAACGGCAACATCGACCGGCTCCCGGGCGTGATGCCGAAAGGCAAGAACCGCCCCGGGCCCAACGTGACCGGCACCGAGAACTGGCTGCTGGTCGGCTCCGACACCCGGGCCGAGGTGGGCACCACCGGGGAGGGCGGCAAGGTCTGGAAGCCGGGCCAGCAGCGGTCCGACACGATCATGCTGCTGCACCTGCCGGCCGACCGCAGCAAGGCGTATGTGATCTCCTTCCCGCGCGACTCCTGGGTGCAGATCCCCGGGTACGGCCCGCAGAAGATCAACGCGGCGTTCTCGTTCGGCGGCCCGCCGCTGCTGATCGAGACCGTGGAGAGCCTCACCGGGATCCGGATCGACCACTTCGGCGCGATCGACTTCAACGGCTTCAAGTCGATGACCGACGCGCTCGGCGGCGTCGAGGTCGACATCGCGCAGAGCGTGTACGACTCGGCCAACAAGGTGCACTGGCAGGCCGGCCGGCAGACGTTGAACGGCGAGAAGGCGCTGCTGTTCGTCCGGCAGCGCTACAACCTGCCCAACGGCGACTTCGACCGGATCCGCCGGCAGCAGGCGTTCCTGCGGGCGCTGGCGCAGAAGGCCGCCGACGGCGGCACGGTCAGCAACCCGCTCAAGCTCGACCGGTTCCTGTCCGCCTTCACCAAGTCGATCAGCGTGGACGACTCGGTCTCGGCGGGCAAGCTGCGCTCGCTGGCGCTGAGCATGCGCGGCGCGCGGCCGGGCGACGTGTCGTTCCTCACCGTTCCCAACAAGGGCAGCGCGGCGCGCGGCGGCCAGAGCGTGGTGCTGCTCGACAACGCGAAGTCGAAGGCGCTGTTCGAGTCGGTGCGGACGGCCGATGTCGGCAAGTTCGTCCAGCAGTACGGCGGCACGAACCGCGTCGGCACCGTGTCCTGACACTGTCTCGAAGTGGCCTCAGGTACCGCGTGAGCGCGCTGCCTGGCCGGTGGGGCGATGCCGGAGGCGAGCTTCACCGGCCAGATCGCGAAGCGATGTCGCGCTCGCCCAAGCACGGTCAGGGTGCGAGCCCCCAGGCGAGCGCCCTGGGCCGGGATTGCAAAAGCACAGCCTCCGTTCCGGGGATTAATCTGGGGAAGGCGGACAGAGCCGCACCGTCCGGAGAAGGGGATGGGAAGTGCTTCGGCAGGCCCTGCTGGTCGCGTCACGCAGCGACGGCGTGCGCAAGGTGATGGAGACCGCGCCCCTGACCCGCGGTGTGGTGCGCCGGTTCATCGCGGGCGAGACGATCGACGACGCGCTGTGCGTCACCGACGACCTCATCGGCGAGGGGCTGCTGGTCAGCCTGGACGTGCTGGGCGAGGACGTGCACGACGCGAGCCAGGCCGACGCGACCGCCAAGCACTACGTCGAGCTGCTGGAGCGGCTGGCGGGCGCCGGGTTCGGCGCCCGGGCCGAGGTGTCGCTGAAACTGACCGCGGTCGGCCAGGCCTTCGACGAGGACTACACGCTGGAGAACGCGCGGCGCATCTGCACGGCGGCCCGTTCGGCGAGCACCACGGTCACCCTCGACATGGAGGAGCACGAGCGGGTCGACTCCACGCTGCGGATCCTGCATGAGCTGCGCCGCGACTTCCCCGACACCGGCGCCGTGGTGCAGGCGTACCTGCGGCGCGCGGAGGAGTACTGCGCGGAGCTGGCGTACGAGGGGTCGCGCGTGCGGCTGTGCAAGGGCGCCTATGCCGCGCCGGAGTCGATCGCCTTCACCGACAAGGACGAGGTCGACAAGTCGTACGTGCGCTGCATGAAGATCCTGATGGGCGGCAAGGGCTATCCGATGCTGGCCACCCACGATCCGCGCCTGGTCGACATCGCGGGCGCGCTGGCGGTGCTCAGCGACCGCGACCCGGGAAGCTTCGAGTACCAGATGCTGTACGGGATCCGTCCGCAGGAGCAGCGGCGGCTGGCCTCGCAGGGGGCCCAGATGCGGGTGTACGTGGCGTACGGCGAGGAGTGGTACGGCTACTTCATGCGCCGCATGGCCGAGCGTCCGGCCAACCTCGGGTTCTTCCTGCGCTCCGTGGCGACCCGCTCCTAGCCCGGACGGGCCCGCACGGCGCTGCCCACTAGGCTGATGAGGTCGATGAATCCCCACGTCAAGGTGTATGAATGATCGCGATTCTGGGTGCCGGCAAGATGGGCGAGGCGCTGCTGTCCGGGGTGCTCCGGGCCGGCCGTGCCCCGTCGGAGCTGATGGCCACCGTCCGCCGCGAGGAGCGCGGCGCGCTGCTGCGCGAGCGGTACGGCGTCGAGATCGTCGGCAACGCGGAGGCCGCGGCGACCGCCGACACGCTGGTGCTGGCGGTGAAGCCGCAGGACATGGGCGTGCTGCTGGACGAGATCGGCGCCAAGGTGCGGCCCGGCCGGCTGGTGATCTCGATGGCGGCGGGGATCACCACGGGGTTCATCGAGGAGCGGCTGCCGGCGGGCGTGCCGGTGGTGCGGGTCATGTCCAACACCCCGGTGCTCGTGGACGAGGCGATGAGCGTGATCTCGGCGGGTTCGCACGCGGGGGAGGAGAACCTGAAGCTGGCCGAGGAGCTGCTGTCGCCGGTCGGGAAGGTGCTGCGGCTGCCCGAGTCGCTGCAGGACGGCGCCACGGCCCTGTCCGGCAGCGGTCCGGCGTACTTCTACTACCTGGTCGAGGCGATGGTGGACGCGGGCATCCTGCTGGGGATGCCGCGGGCGGCGGCGCTGGAGATGGTGATCCAGTCGGCGGTGGGCGCGGCGGTGATGCTGCGCGACTCCGGGGAGCACCCGGTGATGCTGCGGGAGGCGGTGACCTCGCCCGGCGGGACGACCATCTCGGCGATCCGGGAGCTGGAGCGGCACGGCGTGCGCGCGGCCGTCCTGGAGGCGATCGAGGCGGCCCGCAATCGGGGCCGTGAGCTGGCCGGGGGCTGATCCGCGGCCGGCCTTCCCCGGACCCGTGCCCGGACGTGTGTTCTGACCCGGGGTACCGGAAATTCGGCAGCGCGGAAGGTTGATCCGATCACCCGGTTATGGCCGTGTAGTAGGTATGAAAATTTTGCTGCGGCTTCTCGTGGCCGCGGGACTGGCCGCCGACGCCTACGTCCACTGGGTCTTCGCGCCCGACATGGCCTTCGTGGAGGGCGGCAGTATCGGCGGCGACGTGCTGTTCCGCGCCCAGGCGGTGGCGGCAGCGCTGGCCGGGGTGCTGGTGCTGGCGTGGGCGCGGCGCTGGACGTACGCCATCGCGTTCCTGGTGGCGGCGAGCGCGGTGGGGGCGCTGCTGCTGTACTACTCCGTCGACGTGGGTGCGATCGGGCCGCTGCCGGACATGTACGAGCCGGTCTGGTACGGGGAGAAGACGATCAGCGCCGTGGGCGAGGGCGTGGCCGCGCTGGCCGCGCTGGCCGGGTTCTTGACGGCCCGGCCGAGGCGGACCGCGGGGACGGACGAGCCTCCGGCCGAGGCGCCGGGCGGCCCGTTGCAGCCTCAGCAGCGGTAATCGAGCGGCGGCGGGTCAGGCGGCTTCCGTGCCCGACCCGCCATCGACCCCGGCCGGGGCCCCGGCCCCGACCGGGCTTCCGGCCCCGACCGGAGGTCCGGGCGCGGCCCCGGCCACGACCGTGCGGACGAACCGGCTAGCCTCGGCCATCGCCGCGCCCGCCTCGGGCAGGACGCGGTTGAGCATCTGGAAGACGTGCATCTGGCCCCGCCAGACCTGGAGTTCGCAGTCGGAGCCGGCCGCCGCGAGCGCCTCGGCCAGCGCCTCCGCCTCCGAGCGCAGCACCTCGGCCCCGCCCACCTGGATCAGGAACGGCGGCGTGTCGGCCCACGGGCAGGTGAGCAGGGCCAGCCGCGGGTCCTCGAAGCCGTCCGGTCCCACCACCAGGCGCGCGACCCGCCGCGCCGAGTGCGCGCTGACGTAGGGGTCGCGGGTCTCCGGCTGCGCCCGCGTGGACAGTTCGCAGCTCAGGTCGACCCACGGGGAGAACAGGACGGTGCCCGCCGGCCGCGGCAGACCGCCACGGCAGATCTCGGCGGTCAGCGCGGCGGCCAGGTGACCGCCCGCGGAGTCGCCCACGATGACGATCCCGCCGGCCGGGACGCCGCGGTCCAGCAGCCAGCGGTACGCGGCCACCGCGTCCTCCAGCGGCGCCGGGAACGGGTGCTCGGGCGCCAGCCGGTAGCGGGGCGCGAAGACGGGGAGCCCGGTGTCGAGCGCCAGCCGGGAGGTGATCGGCCGGTGCGTGCGCGGCGAGCAGAACACGTACGCGCCGCCGTGCAGGTAGAGGATCGCCCCGGGGGCGGGGGATTCCTCGTCGTCCCGGGCCAGGACCCATTCGCCGCGGATCGGACGGCGCGCCCCTCCGGTCTCCACCCGGGGGTCGATCACCTGCCGGATCCGTACCCGCTGCGAGGCCCGCAGCAGCAGGGACGCGGCGTCCACGGTGGAGCGGGCGGTGCGGATGCCGTGGGGCCAGCCCGGCAGCCGGTGGATGAACGGCCGTGCCCCGAACCTGATCGCGGTGGAGATCGCCCTGCTCTGGAAACTGGGGTGGCGCTCATACGGCGGTGCCGCGTCCACCTGCTCCAACCCCATCCAGCCCCCCAACGGTCTGTTACCGATGTGTTAAATAGATGCCCAAACTTTAGGGTCACATGTCCGAAGATTTCATTACACGACCAGGTAAAATTCCGCTGAGTGATCGATTGATCGCCAAGGGTAAGGCGTCCCGGGTGGTTGTGACCCAGGCCATGCGCCCGGGACGCGGGCCGGACCGGTAGCGTGATGGCCATGAGCAGCGTCCCGCCCCCCGTGTCCTCTCCGGAGTGCGGGCTCAAGGTCTTCTGGGACGACCGGCTCATCTCCTACGACTTCGGCACCGGCCACCCCCTGAACCCCGTCCGCGTCGAGCTGACGATGGCCCTGGCCCGCGAGTACGAGCTGCTGGACGCGCCGAACGTGGTGGTCGAGGAGTTCGAGGCCGCCGACGACGAGCTGCTCGGGCTCGTCCACGACCCGGCCTACATCGCCGCCGTGAAGCACGCGGGCGCCACCGGCCTGCCCGAGCTCCGGCACGGCCTCGGCAGCCCCGACAACCCCGTCTTCCTGGGCATGCACGACGCGTCCGCGCTGGTCACCGGGGCCTCCGTCGCCGCCGCCCGCGCCGTCTGGACGGGTGGGGCCGAGCACGCCGCCAACGTCTCCGGCGGCCTCCACCACGCCCTCTCAGAGGCGGCCAGCGGGTTCTGCGTCTACAACGATCCGGCGGTCGCGATCGCGTGGCTGCTGGCCAACGGCGCCGAGCGGGTCGCCTACGTCGACGTCGACGTCCACCACGGCGACGGCGTCCAGGCGGCCTTCTACGACGACCCGCGGGTCTTGACGATCAGCCTGCACGAGACGCCGCGCACGCTGTTCCCCGGCACCGGCTTCCCGAACGAGACCGGCGGTCCGGGCGCGGAGGGCTCCGCGGTGAACGTGGCGCTGCCGCCCGGCACCGGCGACGCCGCCTGGCTGCGCGCGTTCGACGCCGTCGTGCCGCCGCTGCTGGAGGCCTTCCGGCCGCAGGTGCTGGTCACCCAGCACGGCTGCGACAGCCACGCGCTCGACCCGCTGGCGCACCTGATCCTGAGCGTGGACGGCCAGCGCACGGTGTACGCGTGGCTGCACCGGCTGGCGCACCGGCTGGCCGGCGGCCGGTGGGTGGTGACCGGCGGCGGCGGATACGAGCTGGTCCAGGTCGTGCCGCGCGCTTGGACGCACCTGCTGGCCGAGGCGGCGGGCCGCCCGATCGCGCCGGAGACCGCCACGCCCGAACCGTGGCGCGACTTCGTGCGGCGGCGGACCGGGGAGGTCGCACCGCGCCGGATGACCGATGGGACGAGCGTGGTGGAGGTGGTGACGTGGGGGAACGGCTACGATCCGGCGAACCCGGTGGATCAGGCGGTGCTGGCGACCCGGCGGGCGGTGTTCCCGGAGCACGGCCTGGATCCGATGACCGGCCTGTGACCGGGCGGCCGTGATGGCGGCCCCGGACCGGGCGGAGCTGCGGGCCCAGCTGGTCCGCACCATGATCGCCGGAGAGGTCGCCACGCCGCGCCAGAACAACCTGCTGCACTTCCGGCGGATGGCGGCCCGCAACCCGTACTACCTCTTCGGTCTCGATCTCAAGCGGTCGTGGACGGAACGGGACGTCCTGGAGGTCATGGTCGAGCGCTGCGGCGTGAACCCGGACCCGATGCACCTGTACGGCGACGACACCATCGATCCCGAGCTGACCCTCGACGCGCTGGAGGCGATGGGCGACCGGATCGGCCGGGCCGCGCGGCGCGCCGAGCCGGTGGTGCTGGCGACCGGGCATCCGGCCACGCTCACGCCGGTGTACCAGGCGGTCTCCGTGGCGCTGCGGGCCTCTGGCTGCAAGGTGCTGACGCCCGCGGCGGGCTGGTCGTACGAGATCGAGAGGTACCACGGCACCGAGCCGCGCCGGATCGTCTACGCGCCCGAGGGCGTGGCGATGGTGGAGGACGGGGACGGGCGCACCCAGCACACCCACGACCCGTTCCCGATGGAGGCGATGCTGGCCGAACTCGCAGCCGAATCGGCGGATTGGCCGGATCTGGCCATCGCCGATCACGGCTGGGCCGGTGCGGCCGGCGAGGCGGGCATCGACACCGTGGGGTTCGCGGACTGTAACGATCCCGCGCTGTTCGCCGGCGCCGCCGAGGGCAAGATCGATGTCGTGGTGCCGCTGGACGACGGCATATCGTCCCACCATTACGCCCCCATGACGGCATTTTTGCTGGATCGTGCCGGGCTCGGCTGACCGGATCCGGCCTGGCTTCGCCTCAGTGGGTATCACTCAATGTGACAAAAGGGCCGTAAAGGGGCATCTGGCCGCGTCCGAAGCCTCGATCGACCCCTGAGTCGCAGGTCAACGCATGGTCCGGTGCGCTGGACGGGCCCCGGGGCTACGCCCGGTGCCGCCCGCTCCACGCTCCGTGCGAAAGCACACTGTGGCTCTTGGGACAGGTCGGGATACGGAAATGGGTGGAACTCCCCTCTTGCGACTGCCGGTACACGATTTACGCTGGGGGAAGTACACGTGCGTGATCAAAGTCACCCAAAGGGCCGGTGCGCGGCACGTGTGGAAGAGGGCGTCCGATGAGCTCAGGCGAGCGACCTCTGAGTGAGGTCAGGTTCCTGACCGTGGCCGAGGTGGCGGCGGTGATGCGGGTGTCCAAGATGACCGTCTACCGCCTCGTCCACTCGGGCGAGCTTCCCGCGATCCGCGTGGGACGCTCGTTCCGGGTTCCCGAGCAGGCCGTTCACGACTATCTGCGCGAAGCGTTCATCGAAGCCGGATAACGGGGTAGGGCGGGGCCATGACCCATGACCTCGCCGTACACTCCCGCTCCGGCCGTGCAGGGGGCGGCCGCGCGGATCGCGTGATCCGTGCGGGCAGCTGGGGAACAGAGCAGGACGAGGACCGGTCGGCGGCCTTGGGGCAGCCGGGACCGGTGTCCGGGGAGCCGGGGGCATCTCCGATGTCCGCGGCACCCTGGACACCGGGAAAGGGCATGCCCGTCCGGGGCCGCGCCGCGCCGCGCGCGCGAACCGCTCCGGCGATCGCCGCAGGCGGCCAAAGCGGCACTTCGGGGGCCACCGGCGGACAGAGCGCGGCCTGTGCAGCGGTACGCTTGGGCCTCGGCCCGTGCACACCGAGCGAGCACCCCTCGCCGGACGGCACGGCCGACTCCTGTCGACACCCGAGACTCCGAGCGAGGTCACGTGGGCTCTGTCATCAAAAAGCGCCGCAAGCGGATGGCCAAGAAGAAGCACCGCAAGCTTCTGAAGAAGACGCGTATCCAGCGCCGCAACAAGAAGTAAACACACCGGCCACTCAGCCGTAAGGGGTGGAGCGCACAGTGTCGTCCATGCCCTCCGCTGCGGCCCGCGTCGTACTCGTCACTGGAGTCTCCCGCTTCCTGGGGGCCCGGGTCGCGAACACCCTTCAGGCCGACCCGGGCATCGAACGCGTCATCGGCGTGGACACCGTCCCGCCCGCGGCGCCGCTCGGACGCACCGAGTTCGTGCGCGTCGACATCCGTACGCCGAGCATCGCGAAGGTCATCTCCTCCGCCGAGGTCGACACGGTGATCCACCTGAACCTGGTGACGTCGCCGTCCGCGCCCCGGCCGAAGGTGAAGGAAGTCAACGTCATCGGGACGATGCAGCTGCTGGCCGCGTGCCAGCGGTCGCCCGCCATGCGCAAGCTCGTCGTGCGGTCCTCGGCCGCCGTCTACGGCTCCTCGCCGATGGACCCGGCGGTGTTCACCGAGGACGAGGAGCCCGTCGAGGCGCCCACGTCCGGGTACGCCAAGGACGCGGTCGAGGTCGAGGGCTTCGTGCGCGGGCTGCGGCGGCGGCGCTCGGACCTCACCGTGTCGCTGCTGCGCTTCGCCAACTTCCTCGGGCCGGGGGTCGACTCGCCGTTCACCCGGTACCTGCGGATGCCCGTCGTCCCCACGGTGCTGGGCTTCGATCCCCGGCTCCAGTTCCTGCACGAGGACGACGGGACCGAGGTGCTGCGCCGGATGACGGTGGAGGACCACCCGGGCACCTACAACGTCGCGGGCGACGGCGTGCTGCTGCTGTCGCAGGTACTGCGCCGGGCCGGCCGCCCGTCGGTGCCGCTCCCGGCCCAGTCGATCTCCGTCCTGGGCGACGCGGGACGCCGGTTCGCCGGAATGACGGGCTTCTCCCCGGAAACGCAGCGCTGGCTGACCTACGGCCGGGTGATCGACACCACCCGGCTGATCGCGGAACTGTCCTGGCGGCCGAAGTACACCACCGAGGCCGCCTTCGCCGACTTCGCCCAGGAGCTGGGACGCGGCGCCCCCCTCCAGCTGATCGACCGGCTCGCCGCCGTCCTGCACCGCGGCTGATGGGAGGCCCCATGAACGCCCACCACGAGGAGCCCTCCGCCCGGGACGCCCAGGTCATCCCGCTGAACCCGGCCCGACCCGAGCCCGAGCGTTCCCCGCTGGAACGCAAGCTCGCCTCCGGCCTGGCGTTCGTCCGCCGCCGCCTGGCCGGCGAGTACGAGGTCGACGAGTTCGGCTTCGACGCCGAGTTCAACAGCTCCGTCCTGCTCCCGCTGGCCCGCACGCTCTACGAGCACTGGTTCCGCGTCGAACTGTTCGGCCTGGAGAACCTCCCCGCCGACGGCGGCGCGCTGATCGTCGCCAACCACTCCGGCACGCTGCCCCTGGACGGCATCATGCTGACGGTCGCCGTCCACGACCACGCCCAACGCGACCTGCGCCTCCTCGGCGCCGACCTGATCTACCAGGTCCCGCTGCTGGGCCACCTGTCCCGCAAGGCCGGCCACACCCTGGCCTGCCCCGCCGACGCCGGCCGCCTGCTGAGCAAGGGCGAACTGGTCGGCGTCTTCCCGGAGGGCTTCAAGGGCGTCGGCAAGCCGTTCAGCGAGCGCTACCGCTTGCAGCGCTTCGGCCGCGGCGGCTTCGTCGGCACCGCGCTGCGCGCCGACGTCCCGATCATCCCGTGCGCGATCGTCGGAGCCGAGGAGATCTACCCCAAGATCGCCGACCTGCGCCCGCTGGCCCGCCTGCTCGGCCTCCCGTACTTCCCCGTCACCCCGACCTGGCCCCTCCTGGGCCCGGCGGGCCTGCTGCCGCTGCCGTCCAAGTGGATGATCCAGTTCGGCGAGCCGATGCCCCTGGACGACTACGACGCCGAGGCCGCCGACGACCCGATGACGGTCTTCAATCTGACCGACCACGTGCGCGAGGTCGTCCAGCAGATGCTCTTCGACACCCTCCTCCGAAGAGGCCCCGCCTTCCTCTGAGCCGGCGCTCGCTCCGCTCGGCCTCCTGAATTCGTCCTCGCTCCGCTCGGGCCGGCCAACCTGGAGACCCCAAGGTGAGGGCGGGGCGAAGGACATTGAACCCGGACTGGGGCCGGTGGGCGGATCAGAGGTCGAGTTGGCCGGCCTTTATCTTCTGGACGAGGCTGGCGAAGGCTTCGGGGACGATGGCGACGTGGCCCTCCTGCGGAGCCTTGCTGTCCCTCAAGCCGATGCCCTCGATGATGGTGGCCAGTTCCACGCAATCGGTGTTGTTCGAGGCGCCGCTGTGGGTGCTCTTGCGCCACTGCGTCATTCGTACATCTCCAGCTCTTGATGAATGAGATCCACAGTGAGACTGCGAGACAGGGTGTCTCAGAGGTCGCGGGTGCCGGCCTTGATCTTGGTCAGCAGGATGGCGAAGGCGTGCGGCTCGATGGTGAGGTGCCCTTCTTGAGGAGCCTTGCTGTCCCTCAAGCCGACGCCATCGGTGAGGGAGGCCAGCTCTACGCAGTCCGTGCCCTCGCTGGTACCGCTGTAGCTGGCCTTACGCCACTGCGTCATTGATATCGCTCCATAGCCTGGCGGATGAGATCCCTGCTGCGATTTCTAGGCAAGGCGTCCTGCCCGATTCGGTCGAATCGTACTCGGAGCGAGGCTACGTCCGTTACGTCGACAGCGGTTCTGCCGCCTCCGCACGCTTCCATGTAGACGACGTCTCCCTCGTGCACGGTCATGACCTTAAAGGACCCTTCGAGCGCCTCATGCGCTCCGACGGACCGGGGAAGGAGCCGGACCGAGATGTTCGGCCGTTCGGCCATGTCAAGCAGCTTGGCGAGTTGCTCACGCATCACGGAGGGGCCGCCTACAGGCCAATCCAGGGTGTTCTCGCTCATGATGACCCAGAGGTCAGGCGGTGCGGTCTTGGCAAGGACGGCCTGTCTCGAAACCCTCCTCTCCGCTGAGGCCTCGGGATCCCGCACCCGACCGGCTTCCAGTAGGGCACGAGCGTAGTCAGGGGTCTGGAGGAGTCCAGGAACCACCAGGGCCTCGTAGGTCTTGATGAGGCTGGCTCGCTGCTCGTACGTCACATGCTGCTTCGACCAATCTGCGGTGTGGGCATTTCGTGCGTATCGAACGAGTCTCATGAAGTGGTGATTTAGGTCGAAATGTGAGTCCAGTCGTCGTGCCTGGTCCTCGTTGAGGTTCCAGCCAGAGCGAGCGTGCTCGATGTTCGAAACAGTGTGCCGACTGGCCCCGATGATTCTGCCGATCTCGGACTGGGAGAGGTTGTCCCTCTCGCGGTAGAAGCGCAGGTCATCAGCGATCCAATCGCGGATCGAGGTGTCCGGGTCCAGTGACTCGATGGAGGGCATGACCCACGCTCCGATGTATCGGATGTTTCATTGACACGCGACAAGATAGCGAAGAGTAGGCCAGTCTGTGCGCTGAGTCACCGAATCTCTCTGAAGGGTGATCAGGCGATGTCCGCACCGACGACGGCCAGGATGCTCGTGATAAGGGATCTGCTCGCGACCGGGGCCTCAGTGGGGCTCGCGCGGTCGGTTGTCTCCTACTCCCTTCGCGCCTGGGGGCTCGGCCGGTACGAGGAGCGGGCGTTGGCGATCGTCAGCGAGTTGGCGACGAATGCCGTCGCTGTCTCGGCGCCTACCGACACCGTTCGGCTCTACCTCGCGATCCGACGGGGCTGCTTGGTGCTGGGGGTCTCCGACGCCGCCGGCGGGCGGATGCCCGCGCAACGGACGACCGTCTCGTGCGTTAAGGAGATCGACGAGGCGGAGACGGCAGAGTTCGGGGGGTGGGGGCTGATGCTCGTCGCGGCTTACGCGGATGAGGTGTGGACGGAGCCGACGAAAGACGCCGGGGCGAAATGGGTTTGTGCGGCCATCAAGCTGGGGGTGCAGGAATGATTCCGGTGGCGGCCGGCTCGATTTGTGCCCCGCGCCCACCGTCTCGTGAGGTCCTCGAACAGCTCCAGGACGGGTATGAGCTGCTACGCGCCCCGTGGACGCCGCAAGCCACCGGCATTCCCCGGCGTTACCTGGAGAGGCGACCGTGCGCGTCTCATCGCTGAGCGGCTGTCGGCGGGGGTCTCTACCCTTGGGCCCATGAGCGATCGTCCCCCCGCGTCCGGCGATGAAGACGTCCTGGTGATCCCCGAATCGTGGCGGAGCCGGTTGCATCCGCGCCGCGGCGGCGTCCCCGGGCCGCCGGTGGAGCTCGACCGATCGGCGCCCGCCCGGTTCGCCGAGCAGGTCGACCGCGTCCGGCCCGAGATCGCCAGGCTGCTGACCGGGAACCGGTCGGACGACGTGATCGTCAAGGCGATGCGGGCACACCTGGAGGGGCAGGCCGATCCGCTCGGCGCGGCGGCGGTCGCGGCGGTCGTCGAGCAGGCCACCAAGCTGGCCTCCGGGACGGTGGCCAATATGGTCGCGGACGCCTGGCTGATCGACGGGGGGACGGCGTTCGCGGCGTGCGCGTTCGCCGAACTGGCCCGGGTACAGGTGGTCACCGGCACCAGCGTGCGGTTCCTGTCCGACGGGCAGTCGCCCTCGCCCTGGTGGCGTCCGGGTGCCGCTCGCGTCCGGGCGCTGCTCGCGGCGGCGGAGGACGGCGAGTACGAGGAAGCCGTCCACCGGCTCGCAGAACACCGGGACAGCCAGGCACAGCGGTTGTTGACGGCCTTCCTCGTGCCGACCCGGCGCGACTGGTTCGAGGTCGTCGAGACGTCGCCCGGTTCCGACCTGCGCTGGATGATCTGGTGCTCGCTGGACGACCCCGGCCAGCTCGAACGGCTCGTGCGCAAGCAGAAGATCATCCAGCGGGTGGACCGGAAGTGGGACGTCCTCACCACGGCGGCCGAGGGCATCGGCACGGCGCTCGTCCCGCCGCTGGTCCAGCGGCTTTCGGCCGGTGACCTGTACGAGGACGCGGAGTATGTGCTCCTCCTGGAGATCCTGGCCGCGATGCCCGACGACGAGTCGTTCAACGCCCTGGTCGACCACGCGCACCAGGAGCGTGACAGGCTCGTCCTGCCCGTGCTGGGGAAGGCGATGGAACGGTTCCCGCGGCGCGCGGTGCGGCTGCTGGCCCCGCATATCGGCGCGGATCCGCTGGTCGACGAACTGCTGACCGGGCATTTGCGGGCCCACCCGGAGCTGGTCGAGTCCGATCTGCCGGACGTGGTGGCCGAGGACGTCCGCACACTGGCCAAAAGGCTGCACCGTGTCCCGGAGGCCGGTGATCTGCCGCCGCTCCTGGTCGAGCCGCCGTGGACCCGCCGCCGGAAGGCCCGCAGACCTGTCGTGATCAAGGGCCTGGCGGCACCGGTCGTGCGGGCGGTCGTCTGGGCGCCTGGGGAACGCGAGGAGTGGCTGCCCGAGCCGAGCGACCAGACCGCCGAGCGCCCCGAGCCGGATATTCGAGAGGCGTTGTACGGGCCTGAGGAACACGTCCGGCCCCGGCTCGCGCAGTGGCGACCCGAAACCGACGATGCGGCGTGGCTGTGTCGGCAGTTGCTGGCGCGCTTCGAGTTCGACGCCCTGCACATCGTCCTGGACTTCGCGCAGAAGAGCCCGATCAGCTGCGGGAAGCTGCTGGTGCCGTTTCTGGACGCGCAGGTGGCCGTGCTGATGGCCGAACGGTTCTCGCGGACCACCGCGTCCCGGCAGATCGCGGCGGGCTGGCTCCTCCGGCACGGGACGGCGGCCGTCGAGCTGCTCGTCCCCGACGCGCTCGGCGAGGCCGGCCCGCGGCGGCGGCGCTCGGAGGCGGCGCTGCGCCACCTCGCCTCCCGGCACGGGCGCCGGGACGTCGTCGCGGCCGCCGGGTCCCATGGCGCGGAGGCCGCGGACGCGATCGACGCGATGCTGGCGACCGATCCGCTGGACCTGCTGCCCGCGCGCGTCCCCAAGGTCGGGGAGTGGGCCGCCCCGGCGAGGCTTCCTCAAGTGCTCCTGCGTGACCGTGACCATGCCCTGCCTGAAACCGCGGTCGGGCATGTCCTCACGATGCTGGCGATGTCGAAACCCGGGGAGGTGTACGCGGGCGTCGAGACGGTCCGGGACGTGTGCGATCCGGTGTCGCTGGCCCAGTTCGGGTGGGCCCTGTTCCAGCGGTGGCGGATGGACGGCGAGGACCCGAAGAAGGCATGGGCGATGCAGCAGCTCGCCTGGACGGGTGACGACCACACGGTGCGTGAGTTCGCCGGGGTCCTCAAGCAATGGGTGGCCAAGGGACCGCCGAGCCGCGTGGCCAAGGGGCTCGACATGCTCGCCTCGTTCGAGACCGACGTGGCGCTGACACACCTGCACTGGATCGCCGAAGGGGGCCGCCGGCGCAGCGTGCGCGCCAGGGCGCGCGAGAAGATCGACGCGCTGGCGGGCAATCTCGGGCTGACCTCCGACCAGCTCGCCGACCGGGTGGTGCCGGACTTCGGGCTGGACGCCCAGGGAAGCATGGTCCTGGATTACGGTCCGCGCCGGTTCACGGTCGGGTTCGACGAGCGGCTCCAGCCGTTCGTCTTCGACGCCGAAGGCAAGCCCCGCAAGCTGGTGCCGCGTCCCGTGAAAGCCGACGACCAGCACCTGGCGAAGGCCTCCCACCAGCGGTTCTCGGCGCTGAAGAAGGAGGTCGCGAAGATCGCTGCCGGTGAGATCGACCGGCTGCGGGCCGCGATGCTGCGGAGCCGGACGTGGGAGCCGGACGAGTTCCGGAGGCACCTGGTCGGCCATCCGCTGCTGTGGCACATCGTCCGGCGGCTGGTGTGGCTGTGCGACGGCGAGGCGTTCCGGCTGGCGGAGGACCGCACGTTCGCCGACGTGAACGACGCGACGCTGACCCCGTCCGAGGGGGCCCGGATCCGCGTCGCGCACCCGGTCCTGCTCGGCGACCGGCTGCCCGCGTGGGTGGAGATCTTCGACGACTACGAGATCATGCAGCCGTTCGACCAGCTCGACCGCCCCTGGCACGTGCCGGCCGAGGAGGAACGGGCCGGGCGGAGCCTCGGCCGCTTCGACGGCGCGACCATCTCCGGGTCGTGGCGGGGGGAGTGGACGACACTGGGATGGATGGCCGAAGTGTCGGGCAACACGCTGTCCGGGATCGCCTGCGAAGTCGCCCCCGGGGTGCTGCTGAAGGCCGACCTGGGCGTGCCTCAGAACGGGGCTCTGACCGTCAGGAGCGTCCGGCTCCATGGACGGGACGTACCGCCTCTCAGCGAGATGAATCCGGTGGCGCTCTCGGAGGCGATCGCGGGCCTCGTCCGGATGACGTCCGGCGAACCACCGCACGAGTGACCGTGCTTGCTATCGTGCGGATCCCGCACTGGCGCCGACGGAGTGGAAGCCGATGAAGACTTACGAACTCGGCGAGGTCGTGGCCGAACGGCGGCTGGAGACCGTCGCCGGCAACGGAGCCCGCACGCCCGTGGTCGTAAAGCTCGGCAAGCCACAGCCGGACCCCTTGAGCGCGAATCAGGATTGGTACTGCCCCCACCAGATCCTCGGCTTGGGCGAGAATCGCGTCGAAGCGTCCTACGGGGTCGATTCGCTGCAGGCCTTCCTGCTCGGCGTTTACAGCCTGCAGTTGAAGCTGGCCGAACGAGCAGAGACCGCGCAAGTCCAGTTGGAGTGGGCGGGAACGCCCGATCTGGGGCTGGAAGTCGCCCCAGCGTTCGGCACCGGCTAGCTGTGCTGTCCGCTCGCGCGAGGGCTTCATGAGGATGAAACGGCGCGGGCTAGACCAGCCGGACGGCCACGCCGGCGGCGCGCATCCGGTCGATCTCCTCGGCCGGGGCGGTGTCATCGGTGATGACCAGGTCCAGGTCGGTGGCGGGGCAGACGTGCCCCAGTCCGGTGCGGGTGAACTTGGAGCCGTCGCACACGACGATCGTCCTGGTCGCCGCGGCCATCGCGGCCTGCTTGACGGGCACTTCGGCGAGTTCGTGGGCGGTCAGGCCGTGCCGGGTCGACAGCCCGCACACCGCCAGGACGGTGGTGTCGACGCGCAGGGTGCGGAGCGAGGTCTCGGCCAGGTAGCCGGTGAACGACAGCGTCCCGGGCAGCGCCTGGCCGCCCGGGAGAAGGAGTTTGACCTCTGGTGCGGCGCTGAGCGCGTTGGCCGAGTGCAGGTCCAGGGGGATCGCGGTGACGCGCCGTGCGGCGAGGACGCGGGCGATCCACAGCGCGGTGGTGCCGCTGTCGAGAATGACCGATTCGCCGTCGGAGATCAGCGCGCCGACGGCGGCGGCGATGCGCTGCTTGATCTCGACCGCCTCCCGCTCCCGCATGGCGAACGGCGGCGCCTCGCCGCGCAGCAGCAGGCTCACCGCACCGCCGCGGACCCGGCGCAGCACGCCCTGGTCGGCCAGCTGATCCAGGTCGCGGCGGATCGTCATCTCCGAGCAACCGGTCTGCTCCGCCAGTTCCGCCACACTGACCTTCTCGGCACTGCGCAGCCGTTCGATGATGGCAAGTGCCCGATCTGAACCTTCCATACGTTGTATCTCACATGATATCTGTGAGAAAGACAAGGTATCGCTCAGTCATCCTGTGAGGAGTTGCATGAAGGACTGGATCGTCTTCGACTTCGGCGCCGTCATCAGCCACGAGCCGCCCGAGGAGGCGGGTGCCCTGTTGGCGCAGGCCCTCCACGTCGAGCCCGAGCGGTTCTGGCGGGCCTACTGGAATTACCGCCGGCCCTACGACCTGGGCCACACGATCGCCTCCGAATACTGGGCCGACGTGTGCGCCCGGCTGTCCCGCACATTCGACGACGCCCTGGTCGAGACCCTGATCGCTCTTGACATGACCGCCTGGTCGCACCTGAACGACGGCACCCTGGGCCTCATCCGCGAACTGGCGGCCCGGGACGTGCCGCTGGCCCTGCTCTCCAACGCACCGGCCGAACTGGCCAGGCAGATCGATCAGCAGGAGTGGGCCGAGCCCTTCCGTCACCGCCTCTTCAGCGCCGACCTGGGCATGGCCAAACCGGATCCGCGGATCTACCAAGAGTTGTGTGAACGTCTTGGCGCCGCGCCGTCCGACGTACTGTTCATCGACGACCGGACCGACAACGTAGAGGCCGCCAGACGGTTCGGCATCGAGACGATCCACTTCACCGACGCCGCCAGCCTGCAAGAGCGACTCGGCAGCCGTGCCGCATGAACGCCCACTGAACTCGGTCCGTGTTGTGCTCGACCTGTTCCAGAATCCCCTTGGAGACGCTGCGGGTGTCCTTCGGTGAGTGCGGAAACCCCGCGGCGGCTGCGGCTATGTGGGTGCGCCGGCGCGGGGCGGACTGGCTTGGACGCTCTGCTTCGACGGCGTTTCCCACGCTCGGACGTCGACCACGGCCATCCCGGCCGATCGTGCTGCGCTCACACCGGCGTCGGTGTTCTCGTAGACCAGGCAGCGATCTGGCTCGATCCGCAGCCGAGATGCCGCCAGCAGGAACACGTCTGGAGACGGTTTGAGTCGGGGAGCATGCTGGCGGCCCAAGACGACCGGGAACAGGTCGGCCAGTCCGAGCGCGGCAAGCCCGGCCTGCACCAGCGTGGCGTCGTTGGCGGAGGCCACGGCCATTGGAACGGATGAGCGGCGGGCCACGGTGACCACTGTTTCCACCGGCCGCAGTTCGCTCACATGCGCTGTCCAGTAGGCGCTCGCGCTCCGGTACAGGTCGATGTCGGCGCAGTCGGGCTGCCGCCTGTTATCGCGGGCCAGCCGGCGCCGGACGTCGGCTATGCAAAGAATGGGTTCGGCCTGCAGCCATTCCAGGGTCACCTCAACGTCGAACGCGGCCAGCCCGGCTCGCAGTGCCCGCATGTTCAGGTCGCCGATGTTGGCGAGTGTGCCATCGAAGTCGAAGATGTAGGCATCGCACTCCAACGGGGATTCGCCAGGATGGCAATAGGTGGTGCTCATCGGTCTGCCTTTGCGGGTAGGTGTTTCGCGGGCAGTTGCCAGGCGCGGGCGGTGCCGTCGGGATCGTGCAAGCGGGTGGTGGCCTGCTGCGTCTGAGCGCGCAGCGGGTCGAGCGGCCTTGCCGCCTCCATCACTGTTCGTAATCAAGCGGAACTCAAAGTAGCGAAGACCGTCCTTGGCGGCAACGGCCGGGCGTCGCCCCGTGTGCTGTCGTCTGGGCTGCTCGGTCGGCCGGGTCTACCGCCGGGCGGGCTGGGGGCAATGGACCACCCGAGCCGCATCCGTCGACTACTCTAAGCAATAGGTCGCTCACAGAATGAGAGCGGCATGACGGGGTCGGATCCGTTGACCCGTGAGCCGGTGGCACCTGCCGCTGAAAGGACGAGCATGACCGCGACAACGGAGCGTCCGGACCACGGCATGCGCGCCATGGTGTCGTCGCTGCGCCCGCCGGCGTCCCAGGCCGCGACCTACTACGCGCAGGGCTGGTGGCGCCCGGAGTCGTTCCTCGACGATCTGCGGGCCGCCGCCTCGGCAACGCCCGACCGTCCGGCCTACATCAACTGGCGCCGGGACCTGGGACGCGAGGTCATCGTCACCTTCGGCGAGCTGGCCTCGTACGTGGACCGCCTGTCGGCCGGGCTGCGCGGGCTCGGGCTGTGCCCCGGCGACGTGGTCGCCTTCCAGCTCCCCAACTGGTGGGAGGCGGCGGCGCTCGCTCTGGCCTGCCTGGACGCCGGGCTGATCGCCGTGCCGATGCTGATCACGCTGGGCCGGCGCGAGGTCGAGCGCATCCTGGCGGGAACCGAAGCGAACGCGTGTGTGGTCGTCGACCGGTGGGAGGCCGCGCGCCCGGACCTCCTCCTGGCCGATCTGGCCACCCGGCTGCCACGGCTGGGCCATCGCATCGTGGTCGGCGACGCGGCGGCGACCGGCGCGGTCGCGGTCGCCGACCTGATCAAAGCCGGCTCGTCCCACGCCCGCTCTCCCCGGGGGCCCGACGAGGTGTCCATGGTGCTGTTCACCTCCGGCACGACGGGCGAGATGAAGGGCGTGCTGCACACTCCCAACACCCAGTACGCCTCCATCCGGCCCCGACGCGACGTTCTCCTGCGGACGGCCACACCGGCCAACCTGATCCACTCGGCGGGGATGCAGACCAACGTCCTGATGCCCCTGGTCACCGGGTGCGCCTCGGTGTTCGCCGATACCCTCGACCCGCAGGTATGGCTGGACCTGCTCGCCCGGCACCGGGTCACCGACTTCCTCGTCAACCCCCAGATGTCGCGCACGCTCGTCCAGGCCCAGCGGCGCCGGCGCCGTCCCCTGCCGGACCTGCGAAGGATCATCAACAGCGGGGCCCCGCTCCCGGCGCCCCTCATCGCCCCGATCCGCGACCGGCTGTGCCCGGTGCTGGTGAACGGCTACGGCATGACCGAGACCGGCGGGCTCACCGCGACCGCCGTCGACGACCCGCCCGACCGGGTGGGCAACAGCATCGGCCGCCCGCTCACCGGCCGTCAGATCCGGCTGGCACCCGACGATCCGCCCGGGGTGTTCCGCCTGCATGTCCGCGGCCCCTCGGTGTGCGTGGGCACCTTCCGGCTGCGGGACCGGCAGCCGGCGTGGGTCCCGGCGACCACTGACGGCTGGTACGACACCGGCGACCTGGTCGGCGAGGACGGGCGCGGCGGCCTGCGCTACCTCTCCCGGGTCGCCGACCGGATCGGCAGCCCGCTCCCGATCCCGATCCTGGAGGTCGAGGACGAACTGCTGCGGCATCCCGCCGTCGCCGATGTCGCCATCGTCGGCTGCCCGGACAACGCTGATCAGGAAAGCGTGTGCGCCGTCGTCGTCCCCGCCGGCCCCGCACCCACCCTCGACGGCCTGCGGCGGCACCTGCTCGACACGGGCATGACCGAGTGGTACCTGCCCACCCGCCTGGAGTACGTCGAAGCGTTGCCCCGCAACGACCTGGGCAAGGTGCTCAAGAACCAACTCCGAGACCGCCTCCGCCCGCGGAGTGGTGGAACCGCGGCGTCGGCGGCGACAGATGGCACATTCCACTGAATTCGCTGATGGACGGCACAGCGGCGCTCGGAGACAGGGATGACGTGCGCGAACCGGTCGGGCCGACCGAGCCCGAGGTGCGATCGACTCCGAATACGGTGTGATGCCCTAGCCCCGAAGGAAGTGAACTAGGGAAATGAAGTGATGATCCGGCGTGCCGAGTAACGGGAACCAAAAGGACGGACGGGGCCCTTATGGGGCGCGGCAGATCGATCATATGACCGTAGGGGCCCCGTCACCCCCTCGCGCGGGCTCCTCCGAGTCGATCCGATCGGTGGTTCGGCCACGTCGTCGGTGTCCAGAGCCTGCGCGACGACCCCCTCGACGGCGCGGGCCTCGAGCTCGCCGCCGGGAGTGCAACGCCGCCAGGAACACCTCCGCGGTCAGATCCGACGAAAAGCATGACAGCGCCGGCCAATAGGGTCGGGGTATGAGTCTCATCCGGCGGATCAAGGACGACCCTGAGACGGCCGACCTGCTCATCCACCCGTTCGACTTCGACTTGGACCGGCCCTACTGGGTGGGCGAGGAGGAGACGCTTCGGTCAGGGCAGCGGAAGGAGGCCATTGCGGGCAGGGGGTCCGGGGACGGCTTCTTCTTCTGCGGGGAGGGAGGCGAGGAACGGCCGGTGCTCTACCTGTCGACGGATGGTATGACCAGCCTGGTCGCCGACAATCTCACCGATCTGCTGACGCTCGTCGTCGCGGCTCCGTGGTGGCTGGACTGCCTGTTCTCCTGGCGGGACGGCCTGGACGCGATGCGCGTGAAAGCCGAGGAGTGCCGGGCCGAATACATTGAAGATGCCTTTCCGGACCTGGAGGAATGCCAGGTTCGGGTCGCCGCCGCGCTCGATCTCGACCTGACGGCAGATGTACTGGCCCGATTGCTTTCCGCGGCACGGCGGACGGTGCCGGAATTCATTCTCCTCGGCCCGGAAGGCGACGAAATAGAGCCGCTGGTCACTCAGGCGCGGTAGTGCTTGCGGAGGGCGATTCCGGCGGCGACGCCTCCGGCCAGGGCGCCGGCTCCGGCCGCGGCCGGCAGGGCGACCATGGTGACCTTGCGGCCGGTACGGAAATCGTGGACGGGCCAGCCGTGCTCCTTGGCGTGGTCGCGCAGCGCGGAATCGGGATTGACGGCGTGCGGGTGCCCGACGGCGGTCAGCATGGGCAGGTCGTTGACCGAGTCGCTGTAGGCGGAGCAGCGCGACAGGTCCAGGCCCTCGCGCAGGGCCAGCGCCCGGACGGCCTCGGACTTGGCCGGGCCGTGCAGCAGGTTGCCGACGAGACGTCCGGTGTAGACGCCGTCGTCGGTCTCGGCGACGGTGCCGAGCGCGCCGGTGAGGCCCAGGCGGCGGGCGATGGTGCGGGCGACCTCGACCGGGGTGGCGGTGACGAGCCAGACCTGCTGGCCGGCCTCCAGGTGCTCCAGCGCGAGGGACCGGGTGCCGTGCCAGATCCGGTCGGCCATGACCTCGTCGTAGATCTCCTCGCTCAGCCGGACGAGATCGTCGACGCGCTGCCCGGCGACGAACGCCAGCGCGGCCTCGCGGGCGCTGTGGATGTGGTCGGCGTTCTCCGCGCCGCGCAGCCGGAACGACGCCTGGCCCCAGGCGAACATCGCGAGGTCGCGCATCGTGAACAGCTTCCGGGACGCCAGCCCGCGCGCGAAGTAGTAGATCGACGCGCCGCGCATCATCGTGTTGTCCACGTCGAAGAACGCCGCCGCCGTCGGGTCCGGCTCGGGCAGCGGGGTGGGCGCGGCCGCCGCGGCGGCGGCCACCTCTCCCGCGTTCACCGGGTCCTCGTCCTTGGCGCGCTGCCAGAATCGCCGCATGCGCAGAGCCTAGTCTCCGGGCTTGGCCGACCCCTGTCTTCGTCCTGAATTGCGAGAGTCGTCACCGCGGTCCAGCGCGTCGGCCGCGGCGACCAGCCTGGCGCGCAGGCCCGCCCGGAAGCCCGGGTCGGGTTCGGCGTCGCTCACGTGCAGGCGCTCCAGCGTGCTGGCGTAGGTGGTGGCCCTGATCCGCCTCGTCCTCATGGCAGCCCCCCATGCGAATGCGGTCTCGTCCCGCAAAACGAGGGGCGGGCGCGGCGGTTACGGGCTGTGCGCGGCGAGCCCGCGCGGCGGCGCGGCGCAATCTCAGGCGAGCGCGAGGTCGGCGGGCAGCATCCGGGCCAGCGAGCGCACGGCGCGGTACTGGAGGGCCTTGATCGCGCCGGTCTTCTTGCCCATGATCAGCGCGGTCTCGGCGACCGACAGCCCGTGCAGGAATCGCAGCACCACGCATTCCTGCTGCTCGGAGCCGAGTTCGCGGACGGCTTCCAGCAGCGTCCGGTGGGTCATCGCGTCGAGCACGAGCCGTTCCGGGCCCTCCTGCGGGAGGGCGGGCTCCAGCAGTTCCGCGGTGCAGATCTCCAACCGGTAGCGGGCGGACTTGAAATGGTCGGCGACCAGGTTGCGGGCGATGGTCACCAGCCAGGCGCCGAAGTCCTTGCCCTGCCAGCTGAACGAAGGCATTCGCCGTAGCGCGCGCAGGAACGTGTCGCTGGTGAGGTCCTCGGTGAGGGCGTGGCTGCCCACCCTGTAGTAGACGTACCGGTAGACGAGGTCGACGTAATGGTCGTAGAGGTCGCCGAACGCCTCGGCGTCGCCGTCCCGGGCCCGCAGTACCAGCTCCTTGAGCGCCTCGGCGCGCCGCACCTCGCCGCTGTGGACGCCGCGCCGCGCCGCATGGCGCAGGGCGTTCGGGAACGACAGGGAGGCCCCCGCTGTGCGGGCGTCGAGGGTCAAGCTGCTCATGCAGTTCTCCTCGGGGCTTACGCGACCTCCGGCGTGAATTGCCACTGTAGGTACTTGCGGCTACGGCAGGCAATGGTGGTCTGCGCGCGAACCCCGAGCGCGGACTGTCACTCGCGCTTGTACTTTCCGTCGACAGTAGCGGGCACGGTTTCCCGTACGGGTCCCGCATCGGGCAACATGGGGCGCGATGGTCGATGCTCTTCTCGCGCTGCCGGCGACCTTGGGTGCCTTACTGGCCACAGGGTTGCTTGTTCAGCGCGCCTACAAGGACCGGCTGCTCTACCTGATCGCCCTGTCGGTGACGCAGGTCGGGCTGTCGCTGGCGCTCATCTCGATGATGCTGGGCTTCCTGCTCGGGTTCGGCGGCCCGCTGTTCCGGGTGATGGAGCTCGGCGCGGCGCTGCTCGGGCCGATGTGGCTGGCCCTGGGGATGGTCGAACTGATCACCCGGGTCGTGCAGGTGCGCTTCGGCGCGTGGCTGTTCGCGATCTCCTACACGGTGGTCGCGACGGTCATCCTGCTGGTCGACCCGACGAAGGGCTCGTTCACCAAGAAGCTGCCCAAGCCGGGGCAGACCTACGACGCGCTGCCGCTGCTGCTCATCGACGGCGCGCACGTGATCGCGGTGCTCGCGCTGGTGGCGTGCCTGGTGGTGACCGCGCTGCAGGCCGGCAAGCAGGACCGCGAGGCCGCCGAGCTGCTGATCCCGATCGCGCTGGTCGCGCTGGCCGGGGTGCTGGTGGTCAGCGGCACCCGCGGGTTCCTGCCGGGCTCGCTGGCGGTGATCGCCCTGGGCGGTGCCGCGGGCCTGGTCTGGTACGGCGCGATGCGGACCCTCCCGCCGGCGTACGACGATGGGGAGGGCTACGCCGAGGACGAGTACGGCGACGAGCCTGCCACCGGCTATGAGGAGCAAGGCTACGCGGAGCAGGGCTACCCGCAGCAGCAGGCGCATGCCGCGCCGCCCGAACCGCGCGCCGAGCGCAAGCGCGCCGACAAGCGCGGGGAGTTGCGGTTCCCCGAGCCGGCGCCCGCGGAGGAGAAAGCGATGCGTTACCCCGATCAGCACCCGTCGGCCACCGCCCACGACGATCTGCGCAACGTGCTCGGCGAGCAGGGGATGGCCCCGGGCGCCGCGCCCGGGGCGCCGGGCCGGCCGGGCGGCGCCGACATGGCGGCCGCGTGCGGCCAGATCACCGTGTACACGCTGCTGGACGGCCGCGAGGAGGCGTTCGACCGGCAGGCCGCGGAGCTGGTGCAGGCGGCCCGCACGGCCGAGCCGGAAACGCTGATCTTCGCCTGCCACGAGGTGGTCAACGCGCCCACGCAGCGGATCTTCTACCAGCTGTTCCGGGACGAGGCGGCGTTCGCCGCGCACCAGCGCCAGCCGCATCTGCGCCGCTTCAACGCCGAGTCCCGCACGCACGTGCTGGCGACCAACGTGATCGAGCTGAAGCTCGGCGCGGCCAAGCTGCCGCCGCTGCCGCACGGCCCC
>NZ_BAAARW010000015.1:0-108321 GCF_039532545.1 Actinomadura vinacea
TGATCCGTGAGGGTGAGGGTGTGGCGGCCCAGGTGCTGGTGAAGCTGGGTGCCGATCTGAACCGTGTGCGGCAGCAGGTCATCCAGTTGCTGCACGGTTACCAGGGCAAGGAGTCCGCTGCGCCGGGTGTTCCGTCGGAGGCGGCGCCGTCGACGTCCCTTGTGCTCGACCAGTTCGGGCGGAATCTGACGCAGGCCGCTCGTGAGGGCAAGCTGGATCCGGTGATCGGTCGGGACAAGGAGATCGAGCGGGTCATGCAGGTGCTGTCCCGCCGTACCAAGAACAACCCGGTCCTGGTCGGCGAGCCCGGTGTGGGCAAGACCGCCGTGGTCGAGGGGCTGGCGCAGAAGATCGTCAAGGGTGACATCCCCGAGACGCTCAAGGACAAGCACCTGTACACCCTGGATCTGGGTGCGCTGGTGGCGGGTTCGCGCTACCGGGGTGATTTCGAGGAGCGCCTGAAGAAGGTGCTCAAGGAGATCCGCACCCGGGGTGACATCATCCTGTTCATCGACGAGCTGCACACCCTCGTGGGCGCGGGCGCCGCCGAGGGCGCGATCGACGCGGCGTCGATCCTGAAGCCCCCTCTCGCGCGGGGCGAGCTGCAGACGATCGGTGCGACGACGCTGGACGAGTACCGCAAGTACCTGGAGAAGGACGCGGCGCTGGAGCGGCGGTTCCAGCCGATCCAGGTGGCCGAGCCGACGTTGTCGCACACCATCGAGATCCTCAAGGGTCTGCGCGACCGGTACGAGGCCCACCACCGGGTCTCCATCACCGATGGGGCGCTGGTCGCGGCGGCGCAGCTGGCCGACCGCTACATCTCCGACCGGTTCCTGCCGGACAAGGCGATCGACCTGATCGACGAGGCCGGGTCGCGGATGCGGATCCGGCGCATGACCGCGCCGCCGGACCTGCGCGAGTACGACGAGCGGATAGCGGGCGTCCGGCTGGAGAAGGAGTCCGCGATCGATGCCCAGGACTTCGAGACGGCGGCCTCGCTCCGGGACGGCGAGAAGCAGCTCCTGGCGCAGAAGGCGCAGCGGGAGAAGGAGTGGAAGGCCGGCGACATGGACGTCGTGGCCGAGGTGACCGAGGAGCTGATCGCCGAGGTCCTGGCCACCGCGACCGGCATCCCGGTCTTCAAGCTCACCGAGGAGGAGTCGTCGCGGCTCCTGCGCATGGAGGACGAGCTGCACAAGCGCGTCATCGGCCAGGAAGAGGCGATCAAGGCCCTGTCGCAGTCGATCCGGCGGACGCGGGCGGGGTTGAAGGATCCCAAGCGTCCGGGCGGTTCGTTCATCTTCGCGGGCCCGTCGGGTGTGGGTAAGACCGAGCTGTCCAAGACCCTTGCGGAGTTCCTGTTCGGGGACGAGGACGCGCTGATCCAGCTGGACATGTCGGAGTTCATGGAGAAGCACACCGTCTCGCGGCTGTTCGGCTCCCCGCCCGGCTACGTCGGGTACGAGGAGGGCGGTCAGCTGACCGAGAAGGTGCGGCGCAAGCCGTTCTCGGTGGTGCTGTTCGACGAGATCGAGAAGGCGCACTCCGACATCTTCAACTCGCTGCTGCAGATCCTGGAGGACGGTCGGCTGACCGACGCCCAGGGCCGGGTGGTGGACTTCAAGAACACCGTGATCATCATGACGACGAACCTGGGGACGCGGGACATCTCCAAGGGGCAGTCGCTGGGCTTCGCCCGCGCCAACGACGAGCAGGGCTCGTACGAGCGGATGAAGGCCAAGGTCAACGAGGAGCTCAAGCAGCACTTCAGGCCGGAGTTCCTGAACCGGGTGGACGACACGGTGGTGTTCCACCAGCTGACGCCGAAGGAGATCATCCAGATCGTGGATCTGATGATCGCCAAGGTGGACGAGCGGCTCAAGGACCGGGACATGGGGATCGAGCTGCGGCAGGAGGCCAAGGACCTGCTGGCCGAGCGCGGGTACGACCCGGTGCTGGGCGCGCGGCCGCTGCGCCGCACGATCCAGCGCGAGATCGAGGACCAGCTCTCGGAGAAGATCCTCTACAACGAGGTCAAGGCCGGCCAGATCGTCATCGTCGGCACCCGGGGCGAGGGCGAAGAGGCCGAGTTCACCTTCAAGGGCGTGCCCAGGCCGTCCACCGTCCCGGACGTCCCGCCCGCCGCCGGGATCACCTCGCTCTGACCCGCGGAGGACGGTCCGACATGGCCGGGCGACAGGCGTTCTGGATCGACGAGCGCTACGACCGGGAGCGCGCCCGCGGCGACGCGGGCCGCTACGTGGAGCGGCTCTGGGAGAGCATCGGGGAGTTCGACGGCGCCTGGGGCGACATCGCCCCGGTCGCGTTCTGCTGCGCCGCCTGGCGGGTGGCCACCCCGCCGATCATGGAGCCGGGGTTCGTGCGCTGGCACCGGCGGATCCTGTCGGCGACGTGCGTCCGCAACACCTGGGACGGCTCGCTGACCGCCAGGGTGACGCTGGTGTCGCCGCCGCCCGCGCCGCTCACCGCCGCGCGCGACTGGTGGCGCGACCGCGGCTGGCAGGGCTGGCCCGAGATCTTCGGCCAGTTCGTCGAGCCTGCCGAGCAGGACCTGGCCAAGGCGCCGCACCTGCGCGCGACCCTCCGGGTGGACGCCCCGCTGCCGCTCGACCGCCTCCCGGCCGCTCCAGAAGGGCCGGATCGGAAGGTGCCCGAGGCGGCGCACCGTGCCCTGGTGGTGATGGTCGGCGATCTGAACGAGCTGCTCATGCCGATCATCGCCCGACTGGAGGACGGTTCGTCCTGAGGGCCCGTCAGGGCGGGAGGGCTTCAGCGCGGAAAGCCGAGGAGCCCGGGGCGGGGAGATCGCGTCCGCCAGCGCGTTCAGGCCGCGGGCCACCTGGCGCAGCGCCGCGGCGGTCTGCTCGGGAGCCACCGGAAGAGCAGAGCAATCGATGGCGATCGCTTACCGATGGGCGCATCCGCGCCGCCGCTGGACGGTCCGGCCGCCCGTTGGACGACGCACCGGGCTCGCTGGCCGCAGGACGCCGCGGCAAGGGGTGACGCGGCGCCCCTTCCTGCGCGTAGATGGCAGGAGACAACGGCAGCGGCGGGAACCGTGCCACCCCCCAAGGAAGGGATCCCGACATGGCCGACCTGATGACCTTTCATCTTCCGGCGACCGTGCGCGGGACGCCGTCCGACCTGGATCTGGGCCGCGCCATGATCGCGGCCTGGCGGGCGGACGGGATCTTCCAGGTCGCCGCGGACGCCGTCCAGGCGCAGCGGATCGTGACCGCGATGGCGGCGGGGCGGCGGTTCTTCTCGCTGCCGCTGGAGTACAAGGCCCGGCACGTCAGCGACCTGTCCTACAGCGGGTACCTGGTGCGCGGCGGGGAGGGCGCCGCGGTCGAGGCCGACCGCTCCGAGAGCTTCACCGTGTGCAAGGACGTTCCGGCCGGGGACGCCCGGGTCCGCGAGGGGTGGCCCTGCCACGGGCCCGTGCCCTGGCCCGACCTCGAATACCGGCTGGCCATGCGGGCGTTCATGGACGTGGCCGGAGGCATCGGCGAGCGGCTGCTGCGGCTGGTCGCGCTCGGGCTCGGGCTGCCCGCGATGGACGGGCTGTCCCGGCTGACCCGCGACGGCTGGCACCACATGCGGGTGCTGCGCGTCCCCGCCCGGTCGGCGCACGCCCGGCGCGGCGTCGGCGCGCACACCGGCTACGGCCTGGTGGCCATCGCGGCCCAGGACGAGGCGGGCGGCCTCTACGTCCGTCCCCCCGTGCCAGGGGAGGCGCGGCCGCGCGACCTGCCGGAGGCCGAGGGCGGCGCGGTGATGGACGAGCACGAGCCCTGGGGCCTCGTGCGGCCCGCGCCGGGCGTCCTCACCGTGTTCCCCGGGGACATCATGCAGTTCCTGACCGGCGGGCGCCTGCGGTCGGCACCGCACAAGATCGCCCTGGCCGATCGCGAGCGGTACGCGCTGATCTACGTCCACGAGCCCGGGTTCGAGACGGTGCTGCGTCCCTTGGACGACCCCGCGGGCGACGCCGTCCACTACGGGACGTACTTCACCGACATGTTCACGCGCTGCTATCCGGACCGCGCCGCCACCCTGCGCATCCAGAAGGAGGGCGGGCAGGAGAGGCTGGAACGGCTCCGGCACGGAGCACTGCCGCGCTGACCTCCGGGCGGCGTAGCTTGACGGGATGGACGTGCTGCTCGCCGTGATCGGGACGCTGGTGCTCACCTGGGTGCCGGCCGTCCTGTGGTGGCGGTTCCGCGGGCGCGGCGGCGATCTGGGCGGGCCCGTGCGGCGCGCGACGTTCGAGACGCTGCACACCGCCTCGCGGGCCGCGCCCGCGCTGCGCGCCGGGCTGACCGAGCAGGGCGCGCAGAAGGCCGCCCGGCACCTGCGCGCGCTGCTCGGCTCCGCCGCGCTGGCGATCACCGACGGCGAGCGGCTGCTGGCCTGGGACGGCGCGCACGAGCACCATGCCGGCGAGGTGCTCGGGCACACCGAGTCCACCCTGGGAAACGGCCGCACGCACGTGCAGGACGTCGGGTGCGACCTGCTCGACTGCCCGATCCGCCGGGTCGTGGTGGTGCCGCTGACCACCGACGAGCGGGTCGTCGGCACCCTGGCGGCCTACGGCGACGAGGTCCCGGCCGGGCTGCTCCGCGCCGCCGAGGAGGTCGCCCAGTGGGTGGACGCGCAGCTCGAGCTGGCCGACCTCGACCGGTCCCGGACGCTGCTGATGGAGGCGGAGATGCGGGCGCTGCGGGCGCAGATCTCGCCGCACTTCATCTACAACTCGCTGACCACGATCGCCTCGTTCGTCCGCAGCGACCCGGAGCGGGCGCGCGAGCTGCTGCTGGAGTTCGCCGGGTTCACCCGCTACTCGTTCCGGCGGCACGGCGACTTCACGACGCTGGCCGAGGAACTGCGGTCCATCGACCGGTACCTGCTGCTGCAGCGGGCCCGGTTCGGCGAGCGGCTGCGGGTGACGCTGCGGATCGCGCCGGAGGTGCTGCCGGTCGCGGTGCCGTTCCTGTGCCTGCAACCGCTGGTGGAGAACGCCGTCCGGCACGGGCTCCAGGACCGCGCCGCGCCCGGCGTGATCACGATCGTGGCCGAGGACGCCGGGTCCGACTGCGTGATCAGCGTGGAGGACGACGGGATCGGCATGGACCCCGATGGCGTGCGGCGCCTGCTGGCGGGGGCGGACCGCGCGTCCGGCGAGGCCCCGCACAGTGGCGGGCACGGCGACGGGGAGGCGGCCGGAATCGGCCTGGCCAACGTCGACGACCGGCTCCGCCAGGTGTACGGCGACGAGTACGGGCTGGCCGTGGAGACCGGCCCCGGCGCGGGCACCAAGGTCACCCTCCGGGTGCCGAAGTACCGTCCGGGCGTCACAGCCTCATGAGGCCGCGGAGGCGGCTCGAAGGGCCGGGCGCTTGACTCGTGGGCGGCCATTGAATGGAATGTGGCGTGCGGCACAGGGAGGACGGTGTGGTGGGCCTGCGTGTCCTGGCGGTGGATGACGAGGCGCCCGCCCTGGACGACCTCGTCCATCTGCTGCGCGCCGACCCGCGGATCGGCGAGGTCGACACGGCCCGGGACGGCGCCGCGGCGCTGCGCCGGCTCGACCGCGCCCTGGCGGAGGGACGCCCGATCGCCGCGGTCTTCCTCGACATCCGGATGCCCGGCCTGGACGGCACCGTCCTCGGACGGGTGCTGGCGCAGTTCGCCAGGGCGCCGCACATCGTCTACGTCACCGCGTACGAGGGCCACGCCGTCGACGCGTTCGAGATCAAGGCGACCGACTACATCCTCAAGCCGGTCCGGCCCGAACGGCTGGCCGAGGCGATCCGGCGGGTCTCCGAAAGCGCCGACCTGGCCGGCCTTGGTGCCGGCATCGCGCCGGCCGGTGCCGGGAGCCGTCCCGCCGAGCCGGAGCCGATGCCGGTCGAGCTGGGCGGGGTCACCCGGTTCGTCGCCCCCGCCGAGGTCCTGTACGTCGAGGCGCAGGGCGACTACGCCCGCCTGCACACCCCCGGCGGCGGCAGCCACCTGGTCCGCATCCCGCTGGCCGCGCTGGAGGAGCGGTGGCGCGCGGCCGGCTTCGTCCGGGTGCACCGCAGCCACCTGGTCGCGCTGTCGGCGATCGAGGAGCTGCGGCTGGACTCGGGCCGCTGCACGATCCTGGTCGGCGGCGCCGAGCTGCCGGTCAGCCGGCGGCACGTGCGCGAACTGCGCGACCTGCTGGTGCGCACCGCGAGGCGGTCCCGATGAGCGGCGAGCCGCGGGACCCGCGCGCCGAAGCCCCGTCCGGCGGTCCGGCCGGCCCGGACGGTCCCGCGCCGGGCCGGGTCCTGGTGACCGGCCCGCGCACCCGCGCCGCCCGCCGCCCCCGCTACCCGGTCACCCGCGAGATCGACGAGCAGACCGGCCTCGGCGAGGCGTACATGCGCTCCCTCGTCCGCGCTCAGCTGCGCCTGGCGGTACGGCTCTGCCTGGTGCTGGCCGCCGTCGTGTTCGGACTGCCCGCGCTGTTCGCGCTGTTCCCCGACCTGCGCGTCCAGCGGCCGCTCGGGCTGCCGCTGGCCTGGGTGGTGCTGGCCGGGCTCGTCTACCCCTGGTTCGTCGTCTGCGGCTGGTGGTACGTCCGCCAGGCCGAGCGCAACGAACGGGACTTCGCCGAACTGGTCGACCGTGCGCCCGGCGAAGACCGCTGACCGCCGATGACCGCCGCGTACGGGCTCGCCGGGGTGGTACTGGTCGTCGCGGCCACCGTCCTCGTCGGCACCCTCGGGCTGCGCATCTCCCGCACCACCTCCGACTTCTACGTCGCCTCCCGCACCGTCACCCCGCTGCGCAACGCCTCGGCGATCGGCGGCGAGTACCTCTCGGCCGCCTCGTTCCTCGGCATCGCCGGGCTGATCCTGGCCTACGGCGCCGACATGCTGTGGCTCCCGGTCGGCTGGACCGGCGGCTACCTGGTCCTGCTGGTGCTGGTGTCGGCGCCGCTGCGCCGCTCCGGCGCCTACACGCTGCCCGACTTCGCCGAGGCGCGGCTGGAGTCGATGACCGTCCGCCGCGTCACCAGCGTGCTGGTCGTGCTGATCGGATGGCTGTACCTGCTGCCGCAGTTCCAGAGCGCCGGGCTGGTGCTGCGCACGGTCGTGGGCGCGCCGCTGTGGACGGGCGGCGTGCTGATCGCCGTGGTCGTCGCGGTCAACGTGCTGGTCGGCGGGATGCGCAGCATCACCATGGTCCAGGCGTTCCAGTACTGGCTGAAGCTCACCGCCCTGGCCGTCCCGCTGATCTTCCTGCTGCTGGCCTGGCGGTACGACGGGGCGCCCGGACTGTCGTCCCGCGACGCCCCGCCCCGCTTCGCCGACCGCACCGCCGTGTCCGTCGGCGCCGCCGTCACGGTCGAGGTCGTCATGCCCGTCCGGGTGACCGCGGACGGCCGGGTGGACGGCCGCGCCCACGACCGCGCCGCGCTCACCCTGACGCCCGGCCGGCACCGGGTGGAGAAGGACACGACGCTCACCTTCCCGGCCGGCGCCGACGTGCCGCACGTGACCGGGACGCCCAGCCGCACCGACCGGGAGTGGGCGATGCCGCTGGCCGGCCGCGACCACTCCCTCTACGCCACCTACTCGCTGATCCTCGCCACGTTCCTGGGCACGATGGGCCTCCCGCACGTCCTGGTGCGCTTCTACACCAACCCCGACGGCAGGGCCGCGCGCCGCACCACCGTCCTGGTGCTGTCGCTGCTCGGCGCGTTCTACCTGCTGCCCGCCTTGTACGGCTCGCTCGGCCGCCTCTACACGCCCGAGCTGCTGATGACCGGGCGCACCGACGCCGTCGTCCTCACCCTCCCCGGGCGGCTCGTCGGCGGGCTCGGCGGCGACCTGCTCGGCGCGCTGGTGACCGGCGGCGCGGTCGCGGCGTTCCTGTCCACCTCCTCGGGGATCACCGTCTCGGTCGCCGGGGTGCTCGCCCAGGACATCCTGCGCGGCGGGATCCGCTCGTTCCGGGCCGCGACGCTGCTGGCCCTGGCCGTGCCGCTGGGCTGGGCGATCGCGGCCCGCTCGCTGGCCGTCGCCGACGTGGTCGGGCTGGCGTTCGCGGTCGCGGCCTCCACCTTCTGCCCGCTGCTGGTGCTGGGGGTGTGGTGGCGGCGGCTGACCGTGCCGGGCGCGCTGGCCGGGCTGGTCACCGGCGGCGCGCTGGCGGGCGCGGCGGTGGCCGTCACCATCGCCGCCGGGCCGCCGGACGGGCTGCCGGGGGCGCTGCTGGCCCAGCCCGCCGCGTGGACCGTCCCGGTCGCGTTCGCCGTCATGATCGTCGTCTCCTGGTGCACGCCCGGCCGGGTGCCGCCGGGCGTGGGACGGATGATGGTGCGGCTGCACACCCCCGAGTCGCTGGACGTCGACCGGGGGACATGGCGCCCCAAACGGGTCTGAATCCCAGCAAACCGGTCGCCGTTCACCGCGCCAGGAGGACCGTTCGTCGACGCGACGAGCGGCCAGGCGCCGGTGAACGGCGCCTGGCCGCAGCCCGGCGCCGCGCCCCTCGCCCGTCCCGACCACGGCTCTTACGGTGGCGCGTGACCGGCGTCACAACCAAGGAGGGGTCGTGTCCGTCGAACACCGCACCCCCGGCACCGTCTACGAACGGTTCCAGGGCAGTACCGAGTTCCAGGAGCTGCGGCGCAGGTTCCGCCGCTTCGCGTTCCCGATGACCGCCGCGTTCCTCGCCTGGTACCTGCTGTACGTCGTCATGTCGGGCTGGGCGCGCGACTTCATGGGCACCCAGGTCGTCGGCTTCATCAACGTGGCGCTGGTCTTCGGGTTGCTGCAGTTCGTGTCGACCTTCCTCATCGCCTGGCTGTACGCGCGGCACGCCGAGCGCAGCCTGGACCCGCTCGCCGATGAGGTGCGCACCGCGATCGAGGCGGAGGACGCCCGATGAGCCACGAGACCCTGGCGATCGTCCTGTTCCTGGCGTTCGTTGCCGGCACCCTGGTCATCACCGTCTGGGCCAGCCGGAACACCAAGGACGCCACCGACTTCTACGCCGGCGGCCGCTCGTTCTCCGGCGTGCAGAACGGCCTGGCCATCGGCGGCGACTACATGTCCGCCGCCTCGTTCCTGGGCATCGCCGGGCTGATCGCGCTGTACGGCTACGACGGCTTCCTGTACTCGATCGGCTTCCTGGTCGCCTGGCTGGTGGCCCTGCTCCTGGTCGCCGAGCTGCTGCGGAACTCCGGCCGGTTCACGATGGCCGACGTGCTGGCGTTCCGGATGAGCCCGCGGCCCGTCCGCACCGCGGCCGGCGTCTCCACCATCGCCGTGTCGATCTTCTACCTGCTGGCCCAGATGGTCGGCGCCGGCGCCCTGGTCGCGCTGCTGTTCGGCTTCACCGGCGACTTCGCCAAGGCCGCCACCATCGTCCTGGTCGGCACCCTCATGATCATCTATGTGGTGGTCGGCGGGATGAAGGGCACCACCTGGGTGCAGATCGTCAAGGCCGTGCTGCTCATGGGCGGCGCGACCCTGGTGACCGTCCTGGTCCTGGGCGAGTTCGGGTTCAACCTCTCCACCCTGCTGCGCGACGCCGCCCAGCAGAGCGGCAAGTCCGGCGCGTTCCTGGAGCCCGGCCTCCGGTACGCCACCGAGGCGCAGGGCCTGACCGGCAAGCTCGACCTGATCAGCCTGGGCCTGGCGCTGGTGCTGGGCACGGCCGGGCTGCCGCACATCCTGATCCGCTTCTACACCGTCCCGACCGCCCGCGACGCCCGCAAGTCGGTGCTGTGGGGGATCGGCATCATCGGCGCGTTCTACCTGCTCACCCTGGTGCTGGGCTTCGGCGCCGCCGCGCTGGTCGGCACCAAGGACATCGCCGCCGCCAACCCGGCGGGCAACACCGCGGCACCGCAGCTCGCCCAGCGCATCGGGGAACTGGTCTTCGGCGAGGCGGGCGGCACCATCCTGCTGGCCGTCATCGCCGCCGTCGCCTTCGCCACCATCCTCGCGGTCGTGGCCGGGCTGACCCTGGCCTCCTCGTCGTCGTTCGCGCACGACCTGTACGCGCACGTGATCAAGAAGGGCAAGGCCACCGAGCGCGACGAGGTCCGCGTCGCCCGCATCTCCGCCCTGGTCATCGGCGCCGTCGCGATCGTCCTGGGCATCTACGCCCAGCGCCTGAACGTGGCCTTCCTGGTCGCCCTCGCCTTCGCGGTCGCCGCATCCGGGAACCTGCCCGCCATCCTCTACAGCCTGTTCTGGAGGCGGTTCAACACCGCCGGCGCGGTCGCCGCCATCTACGGCGGCCTCGGCTCGGCGATCCTCCTGGTGATCTTCTCTCCGGTCGTGTCCGGTTCGGAGAAGGCCCTGTTCACCGGCGCCGACTTCAGCTGGTTCCCGCTGGAGAACCCGGGCATCGTCTCCATCCCGTTCGGCTTCCTGTGCGGCTGGCTCGGCACCGTGCTGAGCAAGGAGTCCAACGCCGCCAAGTACGCCGAGATAGAGGTCCGCTCCCTCACCGGCGCGGGCGCGGAGGGAGCCGCCAAGCACTGAGCGAGACCCCGCGCGGGCAACCCCCCAGCGCCCGGTTCCCGCGCGGCCCGGCCCCGTCCCACCGCCCCGGGACGGGGCCGCCCCCGTCCTGTCGCGTCTGTCCGACGCGGCGAAGGAGACCCTGGAGCAGGGAGCGGTCGAGGGAGAGGTCCGGGGAGAGATCAAAGGCGAGATCAAACTCCTGCTCATGTGCCTGTCTCAGCGCGGGCTGGAGCTCTCGGAAGAGCAGCGGGAGCGGATCACCTCGTGTGAGGAGCCTGACCGAATAGAACGGTGGTTCCAGCGGGCGCTGGAGGCCGACAGCGTCGAGCAGGTCTTCGACTGACCCCAAGGCGGTGAGCTTGGCGACGTGACGTCGCCTCTGTTCGACGTGGCGAAGTAGATACTGGAGCAGATTATGGAGCCGGGCACCTGGTGGTCCGAGAGCGACTATGCGCGCCAGTACTACAAAGGCATGGTCAAGGGCGGAATCTCCTGCCTGCTCATTTACTTTTCGGAGTTCGGGCTGGAGCTCTCGGAGGAGCAGCGGGAGCGGATCACTTCGTGTGAGGATTATGACCAGCTGAAGCGGTGGTTTCAGCGGGCGCTGAAGGGCGATAGCGTCGAGCAGATCTTCGGCTGATCCCGGGGCGTCCGACCGTTTCGCGTGATCGGGGCGGGTTCAGTACGGTTTCGCCTTGTGACCCCCCAGCGTAAGCTTCGCAAAGGCCAGACGTTCACCAAGGCGCGCAACTTCGCCGGTTGCACGGCGGGGTTGCTGCGTTTCGCCACGCCCGGTGAGGTGGACGTGCTGCTCGGTCGTCTCCCCGAACAGTACGTTCGCCACGCCTTGTACAGCCACGGGATGCCCAACCGGGTGGTCATGGAGGCGGTGCTGCGGGGGCGCAAGTCCGGGCAGATCGACTGGCTGGTGAAGCAGGCGCTGTTGCGTGACGAACCGTCCGAACTGCTGGGACGGCTGCTCGACCTGGACGATCCGAAGGTCAACGAGGCGCTGCTGACCGCCGAGAGCAGGCGGACCCGCATCCCGCGCAACCTGCGGCGCCAGCTGGCCCACCAGACCTCGCGGCGGGACGGTGTCACGCCCCTGCCGTTGCCCGCGGAGCTGCGGGAGCTGCTGCTGGCCGGGCATCGGAGGCAGGAGCCGCTCGACCACGCGATGCTGCACGCGGCCGATCCCGATCTGGCGGGAAACGCGCTGCGGTTCCTCGGCGCGGGCGCCGACCCGCACGGGGCCGTGCGGGCCTGTCGGACGCTGCTGGACGCCGGGCGGGACGAGGAGGTCGCCGAGCTGGTGGAGCTGGGCCGGCTGCCCGCGCTCCGGTGGGGGCCGGGCGAGGCGGAGCCCAGCGTGCTCGCCTACGCGCAGGCCGCGATCACCAGCCCGGAGGGCGCACGGCGGCTGCGTGAACTGTCGGAACGGGTGCGGAGGCCGGAGTTCCTGCGCTCGGTCGACGAGATCGCCGACAGCGACGGCTGCGAGCCGTGGCGGAGTGAGCCGCTGGTCCCCACCGTCGTGAACCGCCGTCACGCCTCCGTTCCGCGGGTGGACTGGAACGCTGTGCTGGAGGAGCCGCGGCGGCCCTTCCCGTACCGGGTCGCGAGGTTCATGGCCCTTCGGACCGACGTCCCCCTGGAACTGCACCGGATGATGGTCGAGGACCATCCGGAGCTGGCGGCCCTCATCGCCGATCCCGCCCCCGAGTTGCTGGCCGACCTGTGCGCGCGGGGCGCGCGGCCGGGCGCGGAGGTCATGCTCAAGGTCGCCGGGAACGGGCTGGTCGCGGGCACGATCAGCGCCGGGTTCGTGGTCCAGACGGTGCCGGAGGAGGCGCTGGAGGTGATCGCCGAATCGCTGTGGCTGCCCGGGCTGCGGGGGACCGCGGAGATCAGGGCGCTGCTCGGACGGTCCGGGGACGTGCCCCTGTCCCCGGTGTTCGTGGAGGAGACCGGCCAGGGGCGGGTCCGGCGGCTGCGGAGGCCCGGGGTGCGGTCGCACTGGGACCCGGGCCTGGCATACGGTCCAGCGGTCGTCGAGCTGATGCGGCAGGGGCCGCTCACCGCAGACGACGTCCTGTCCAAGGTGGACGCCGACGCGGTCCTCGCACCCACGGACGGCGGGCTGCCCGATCCGCGGGTGCTGCGGCGGTTGGCCGAGCACGTCCACGAGAACCTGGGCGGCCGCCCGGAGGCGTGGACGGTGGCGCTGAAGCTGCTCGCGGACGGCTTCGTCGGCTCGCTGCGCAAGCTGATCGTGACCGCGGGTTCGGTCACCAGGGAGCGGCCCGGTAGTCCTTGAGCAGGCAGCCGTGCGGCGGGTCGCCGTCGCGTTCGCCGCGCACGATCGGGTCGTAGATCCGGGCCGCCGCGTCGACGACGTCCAGCGGCGGCCGGAACCCGGAGGCGGCCCGGCGCTCCCGGTCGGGCCCGGGCTGCTGGTCGGTGAACCAGCCCGGGTCGACGCTGGTGACGTGGACGCCGCGGGCGGCCAGCTCGGACGCGCTGGTGCGGGTCAGCATGTTGAGCGCGGCCTTGGCCATGTTGGTGTGCGGATGCTCGGGGCCCTTCCAGTGCCGGTCGAACTGGCCCTCGACGGCGGACACGTTCACCACGTACCGGCGGGGGTGCGGGGAGCGCTCCAGTAGCGGTCGCAGCCGTCCCAGCAGCAGGAACGGCGCGGTGACGTTGATGAGCTGCACTTCCAGGAGCTCGACCGGGTCGATCTCGTGCACCAGCCGGGTCCAGGAGTTGTCCGGGGACGGGTCGGGGAGGAGGCCGGCCACGTCCAGCGTTCCCGACCGGGTGGCGACCGGCGGCGGGCCGGCGGCCAGCGCGGGCGCGGCGGCGCCCTCGCCCGCCAGCAGCGCGGCGTACGACTCGGGCGGGTGCCGCAGGGTCTGCGCGGCGAGGTTGACCAGGATGTCGAGGGGCTCCCCGGCGGCGTTCAGCTCGTCGCACCAGCGGACGAGGCCGGGGATGTCGCGCAGGTCCATGCCGGTGAGGGTGAGCCGGTCCCACCACGCGTCGCGGTCGGGCACCTCGGCGAACCGGCGGCGCGCGTCCGCGGGGAAGCGGGTGACGGCGGTGACGGCGGCGCCGTCCCGCAGCATCTTCAGGACCAGCTCGAACCCGGCCTTCACCCGCCCGCCGGTGACGATCGCGCGGCGTCCGGCGAGGTCGGCGCGGGCGTTGCGGTGCTCGTGGTGCTCCTCGGCGCACGGCGGGCACAGCCGGTGGTAGAAGGCGTCGGCCTCGGCGAAGTGGGCCTTGCAGACGTAGCAGCTCCGCAGGCCGCCGAGCGGCGTGCGCGCTCGTTCGACCACGGCCGGGGGAGCGGCAGGGACGCCCTCTTCGCGGTCGGCGGCGCCGGTGGCGGTGGCGGCAAGGACGGCGGCGTCGGCGGCGGCGCGGCGGCGCCGTTCCAGGGCCCGGCTCCGCTCGCGGGTGCGCTTGGTGAACGCGGCGACCGCCTTCCGCACCCGTTCCAGGTCAGGGTCGCCGTCGGGCGCGGCGGCCAGCTCCTCCAGGACGCGCAGGCAGGTCCGCACATCGTCGTCGCGCATGGACGCCATTAAATCGGGTGGTCACCGGTGCGACAGCAGGAGCCGGTGGAGGGCGCCGGCGCACGCCTCGATGTTGGCGACCGAGCAGGTCTCGTCGGTGACGTGCGCCTGGTCGGGGTCGCCCGGGCCGTACACGACCACGGCCGGGCCGCCCAGCTTGGCCGTCAGGACGGAGGCGTCGGTGAAGTAGGTCGCGTACGCGGGCGGTTCCGCCGACGAGCCCGGCACCAGGGTCTCCAGCACCGCGCCGAGACCGGGAGCGGCGGGGTCGGTGGCGACGCCCGGCAGGTCCAGGACCCGCTCGATCTCGACGCCGGGCCCGCACAGCCGGGAGATCTCGGCGACCGCCTCGTCCGAGCCGAAGCCCGGGATCGTGCGGACGTCCAGGAGCATCTCGGCGCGGTCGGGCACCAGGTTGGGCTGGACGCCCGAGTGGAAGGTGCCCACGTTCACCGTGGCCCGGCCGTGCGCGGGGCTCTCCGGCCAGGCGTCGTGCCCGTGGACGCGCAGCGCGGCGGCCGCGAGCCCGGCGATCGCGTTGCGGCCAAGCTCGGGCCGCGAGCCGTGCGCCGACACGCCGCGCGCGGTCGCCCGCAGCCACAGCGCGCCCTTGTGGCCCAGCACGATCCGGTTGCCGGTCGGCTCCGCCACCAGCAGCAGCCCGGCCGGATCGAGCAGCGCCGGGTCGATCCGCGCGGCACCGTCGCAGCCGGTCTCCTCGCCGAAGGTGAAGACCAGCTGGAGGCCGTCGGGGCGTTCGCGTACGGCCGCCGCGACCTGGGCGGCCACCCCGGCCTTCATGTCGCTGCCGCCGCGTCCCAGCAGCCGCCCGTCGCGGATCTCGCCGCTCATCGGGTCGAACGACCACTCCGCTTCGTCTGCCGGGACGGTGTCCAGATGCCCGGTGAAGGTGATTCCGGGACGGCCGCGGCGCGCGACGAGGTTGGCGCGGCCCTCGACCGGCTCGTCCACCCGCACCTCGAACCCGGCGCCGTCCAGGATGTCGGCGAGCAGGTCGGCCGCGCGCCGTTCCCCGCCCCCGCGGGTGTCCAGCCGGACGAGCCGCTGCGCGAGCCCGACGGGGTCGACGTCGTTCATTCCGGACCTCCCGCCCGAGTGCTGTCCCTGACCACCAGCCGGGGCACCAGCGCGATGTGCGCGCGGGGGCCCGGTGCGGCATCGCCGGCCGCGGCGGCCAGCAGCCGGACCGCCTCGGCGGCGATCCGGTCGCGCGGCTGGTCGACCGTGGTCAGCGCGGGTTCGCCGAGCCGCGCGAACTCGATGTTGTCGAACCCGGTGACCTGGACCCGGCCCGGCACGTCGATGCGGTGGGCCCGGCAGGCCCGGGTGACGCCGAGCGCGATCAGGTCGTCGGCGCACACGATCGCGTCCGGCGGGCCGCCGGGTGCGGCGGCGAGCGCGGCCACGGCGGCCTCGCCCCATTCGACCGAGTAGTCGCCGAGCAGGATCCACTCGTCCCGGACGGCCATGCCGAGGTCGGCGGCGCGGCGGCGGAAGCCCTCCAGCCGCTGCTCGCTGGAGGAGTTGGTGAGCCGCGACCCGGCGAAGGCGGCCGAGCGGGCGCCGCCCGCGTGCAGATGGTCGATGACCTGGCGCATCGCGGCGATGTCGTCCACGCCCACCCAGTCGGTGTCGGTGCCGCCGACGAACCGGTCCAGCTGCACCAGCGGCAGCCGGTCGGCGGTCTCCTGGACGGCCGGCCCGCTCTCGGTGCCGTGGCTGGGGCTGACGATGATGCCGTCGACGTTGCGCGCCGCGAGCGAGGCCAGCCGCCGCGCCTCGACCCGGGGGTCGGACTGCGCGTCGCACAGGAACAGTTCTTTGCCGTCGCGGCCGAGCGCGTGCTCGACGCTCTCCACGAGGGAGGTGAAGAACGGGTTGGTGATGCTCGGGACGACCATGCCGACGGTGTCGGTGCGGCTGTTGCGCAGCGCTCGGGCGATGGAGTTCACCTGGTAGCCGAGGGCGTCGGCGGCGTGCTGGACGCGGCGCCGCATCTCCGCCGAGACCTGGCCCCGGCCGGACAGGACGCGCGACACCGTCGCGGTCGACACCCCGGCGCGCTCGGCGACCTCGGAGATCGTGACCCGTCCGCCGTTGCCCCCGCGACGCTGCTGCAATCGTTTACCTCTCTGAACCGGCGCGCACCGGGGACGCCGCCGCCCGACCTCGATTGGTGCCGAGTATAGACCTTGACGGCCTTGGGATATGTACCTACGGTTCATTCAAACTTCGACTGCAAACGATTACAGCAACAGGAGCAGCGAATGACCGAGACCCCGGGGAGCGGGCGCACGCTGGGCGTCTTCCCGCCCAAGCCGAACGCGATCAAGGAGCTGTTCGGCACGGGCAAGGCGGTCATCGGCGCCGTCCACCTGCCCCCGCTGCCGGGCAGCCCGCACTACGAGGGCGTCCCGCTGGACGAGATCTCCGCGTTCGCGGTCGAGGAGGCCCGCGGCTACCTCGGCAACGGCTGCCACGGCGTGATCGTGGAGAACCACTGGGACATCCCCTTCCTCAAGCCCGGCGAGCACGGCTACGAGACCGCCGCCGCGATGGCCGTGGTCACCGCCCGGGTCCGCGAGTCCGCGGCGTCCGGCCGCCCGGGCGGGGGAGTGGGCGTCAGCGTGCTGTCCAACGCCGCCGAGTGCTCGATCGCCTCCGCGTGGGCGGCCGGCGCCGGATTCGTCCGGGTCAACCAGTGGGCCAACGCCTACGTCGCCAACGAGGGCATCATCGAGGGCCAGGCGGCCAGGGCCACCCGCTATCGCAGCCGGATCGGCGCCAAGCCGGTCAAGGTGTTCGCCGACGTGCACGTCAAGCACGGCGCGCACGCCATCGTCGCCGACCGCTCGCTGGCCGAGCAGACCGAGGACGCCGAGTTCTTCGACGCCGACGTGCTGATCGCCACCGGCTCCCGCACCGGCGACGCCGCGGCCCTGGACGAGGTGGCGGGCATCGCGGCGGCCACCGTGCTGCCGGTGGTCATCGGCTCCGGGATCAGCGCCGCCAACATCGGCGGGCTGCTGCCCGCCTGCGCCGGGGTGATCGTGGCGTCCTCGGTCAAGGACAACGGCCGCTGGTGGGGACGGGTCGACCCGGCCAAGGTCCGCGAGCTGACCGCGGCCGCCCGCCGGGCCGGTGCGGAACTGCCGTGATCGTGTTCTGCGGTTACGCCAACAGCGACCTGACGGTCAGCGTCCCCGTGCTGCCCGGCGCCGGCGCCCGCGTCCAGGCCACCCGGCTGCACCGCGGCGACGGCGGCATGGGCGCCAACGCCGCCGCGGCCGCCGCCCGGGCCGGCGCCGAGGTCCGGTTCGCCGGGGTCGTGGGCGGCGACGCGCTGAGCGGGGCGTTCCTGGACGCCCTCGCCCGCGACGGCGTCGACGTCTCCTGGACGGCACGCACCGGCACCCTCACCACCTCGGTCATCCTGCTCACCCCCGACGGGGAACGTTCCATCATCAGCCAGGACGACGACCTCGGCACCGCGCACGTCGCCGGGACCGTCCGCGCCGCGGCCCGCGCGGGGGCCGGGCTGCTCTACCTGGACGGCTACCGCTTCCCCGACGCCGCCGCCGCGTTCACCGGCGGGGTCCCGTTCCCGGTGCTGGTAGACCTGGACGGAGCCGACACCGCCGCGGCGGCGCTGGCGGCGCTGCAGGTCGCCGACCACGTGATCGTCGGCCGCGCCCAGGCCGCCGGGCTGCTGGGCGACGACGCCGAGCTGGCCGCGGCGGCCGCCGCGAACGGCGTCCACCTGGTCGTCACCGACGGGCCGCGCGGCTGGACGCTGCTCACCCCGTCCGGCGGGCGGCACGACGGCCGGGCGCTCGCCGTCACCACCGTCGACGCCACCGGGGCCGGCGACTGCTTCGCCGGAAGCTACGCCGCCGAGCTCGACCGCGGCGCGCCCCCGGCGGAGGCGGCCCGGTTCGCCGCCGTCGCCGCCGGGCTGTCCTGCACCCGGCCCGGGGCACGGGACGGGCTGCCGTCCCGTACCGCCGTACTGAACACCCTCTCGAAGGAGGCCGGCCGATGAAACGAACGGTGGCGGTCCTGGTGGCGCTCGGCCTGGCGGCCTCGGCGACCGTGGGCTGCGACGTCCAGGCCCGCAAGGAGATCGCGGCGGAGAAGAAGGCGCGGCAGGCCGGGCCGCCCGGGCCGAAGCGGGTCGCCCAGGGCTGCAAGGTGCGGGGCCGGGCGCCCCGGATCGGGATCGTCCCGATCAACCTGCAGGCGCTGTTCTTCAACCAGATCAACTCCGGGGCCAAGACGGTGGCGGCCAAGGCCGGCGCGCAGGTCCAGATCGTCAACGGCAACGACGACTCCACCACCCAGGCCAACGCGATCGACGACCTGGTCGCCAACCGGTACGACGCGATCATCGTGGACGCGGTCGACACCGAGGGCATCAAGCCCGCCGTCCGGCGCGCGCACGCCGCCGGGATCCCGGTCGTCGCGGTGGACGCCACCGTGGCCGATCCCGCCGTCTCCACCCAGGTCGGCACCGCCAACGCCAAGGGCGGGCAGCAGCTCGGCGAGCACCTGGCGAAGCTGACCGGAGGCAAGGGCGGCATCGGCATCGTCGGCGCGCTCAACAGCACCATCCAGCTGGAGCGGCAGAAGGGCTTCACCGACACCGCCACCGCCCGCGGAATGAAGATCAAGACGGTGGTGGACGGCCGCAACATCCAGGAGAACGCCCAGACCGCGGCCGAGAACCTGCTCACCGGCAACCCCGACCTGCCCTACGCGTACGCGACCGGGGAGCCCGCGCTGGTCGGCCTGGCCGCCGCGGTCAGCTCCCAGCAGCGCACCGGGAACGTCAAGGTCGTGGGCTGGGACCTGTCCACGCAGGCGGTGGACGGGCTGCGGGCCGGCTGGATCGTGGGGGTCGTCCAGCAGAACACTTTCGAGTTCGGCTACGCGGCCATGAACTCGGCGATCGACCTGGCCTGCGGCCGCACCCCGCCCAAGGACGTGCCGGTGCCGACCCAGATCGTCACGCCGGACAACGTGCGGGACTACCTGTACTACCTGGAGAAGTGAGCCATGAGTGACACGCCGCTGGTGAGCCTGCGCGGCATCACCAAGTCGTTCGGCGCGGTGCAGTCCCTGCGCGGCGTCGACCTGACGCTGCACGAGGGCGAGGTGCTCGGCCTGGTCGGCGACAACGGGGCCGGGAAGTCGACCCTGATGAAGGTGCTGGCGGGCGCGCTGCGGCACGACGCCGGCACGATCGCCGTGGCCGGCCGCGAGGTCCGCTTCGGCAGCCCCGCCGACGCCCGGGCCGAGCGGATCGGGATCGTCTACCAGGACCTGGCGCTGTGCGACACCCTCGATGTCGGCAGCAACCTGTTCCTGGGCCGCGAGCCGCGGCGCGGGCCGTTCGTCGACCGCCGCGAGATGCACCGCAGGGCCGCCGAGATGCTGTCCGACCTGCACGTGCGGGTGCGCTCCACGCACCAGGAGATCGGGACCCTGTCGGGCGGGCAGCGGCAGGCGGTGGCGATCGCGCGGGCGGTGTCGTTCCAGCCCCGGGTGCTGATCCTGGACGAGCCCACCGCCGCGCTGGCGGTCGCCGAGGTCCGCCAGGTGCTGAGCATGATCCGCCGCGTGGCCGCGCAGGGCGTCGGAGTCATCCTGATCACCCACCGGCTGCAGGACCTGTTCGAGGTCTGCGACCGGATCACCGTGATGTACGAGGGCCGCAGCGTGGAGGACGAGGCGGTCGCCGACCTGGACATCGAGCGGCTGGTCGCCATGATCACCCGCGCGGGCACGGAAGCGGGCGAGGCCGCGTGAGCGCTGTGCGGACCGCTTCGGCCACGGGCGCGGTGACGGCGTCGAACCCGGGTCTGTGGGAACGCGCCAACAAGGCGACGGTGGCGATGGCCGCGGTCACGGTGGCGGTGTTCCTGGGCTTCGGCGCGGCCTCCGACAACTTCCTGACCTTCACCAACCTGTCCAACCTGGCCACCCAGGTCGCGATCACGCTGATCGTGGCGGTGGCGATGACGTTCGTGATCAGCACCGGGCAGATCGATCTGTCGGTCGGCTCCACCGTCGCGTTCGTGGCCGTGTCGACCGCCGAGCTGCTCCGCGCCGGCTGGGACTCCTCGCTGGTCATCGCGGCCGGTTTGGCGGCCGGGCTGTTCTGGGGCGCGGTGAACGGCTGGCTGTCGGCGTACCAGCGGATCCCGCCGTTCATCGTCACGCTGGCCACGATGTCGGTCATCCGGGGCATCGCGCAGCTGTGGACGCAGGGCTTCTCGGTGCCCATCGACAAGCGGCTGTACGTCGCGAAGATCGGCGAGGCCGCGTTCCTCGGCTTCTCCGTGCTGGCGTGGATCGCGCTGGCGGTGGTGCTGATCGGGGCGGTGCTGCTGGCGAAGACGCGGTTCGGCACCTACGTCAACGGCATCGGCTCCCAGGAGGAGTCGGTGCGCCGCGCGGGCGTGAACACCGACCGGATCAAGATGGTCACGCTGATGCTGACCGGGCTGGCGGCGGGCGCGGCGGGCCTCCTCACCGCGGCCCGGCTGGGCTCCGGCTCGGCCAACTCCGGCGAGGGCTTCGAGCTGACCGTGATCGCAGCGGTCGTGCTGGGCGGGACCAACCTGTTCGGCGGGCGCGGCACGGTGGTCGGCACCATCATCGGCGCGCTGATCACCGGGGTGATCGCCAACGGGCTGACGCTGCTGGGGGTGAGCCCGTTCCTCACCCCGATCGTCACCGGGCTGGTGCTGATCGCCGCGATCTGGATCAACCTGCGCGGCCGCACCTTCGCCGACCTGTTCCAGCATCTGTCGGCGAGACAGGGATCCGCACGCCGATGACGGTGGCGACCGTGACCGGCCCCGTCCCCCCTGCGGGGCTCGGTCTCACCCTGACCCACGAGCACCTCTGGAACGACGTGCGCGGCGCGGTCGTCCCGCCCGCCGACTCCGGGCTGGGGTTCCTGCGCGAGGCGAGGACCTCGCCGGGGCTGGCGTGGCTGCTGCGCGAGAACCCGTACGCGTGCCTGGACCACTGCGTCCTGGACGACACGGGCGCGATGCTGGAGGACCTGGTGGCGTTCGCGGCGTCCGGCGGGGGCACGATCGTGGACGTCACCCCGGCCGGTCTGGGCCGCAGCCCCCAGGTGCTCCGCTCCCTGGCGGAGGACAGCGGACTGCGCATCGTCATGGGCTCGGGCTGGTATCTGGAGCGCTTCCACCCGCCGCACCTGGCCGCGACGCCGGAGCACGACCTGGCCGCCGAACTGGTGGCAGAGTTCGAGCACGGCGTGGACGGCACGGGAATCGCCCCAGGGGTGATCGGGGAGATCGGCGTCTCTCCGGATTTCACGCCCGCCGAGCACCATTCCCTCCGGGCGGCGGCGCGCGCGCAGCGGGAGACCGGGGTTCCCCTCTACATCCACCTGCCGGGATGGCGGCGACGTGCGCATGAGGTCCTCGACATCGTCCTAGGGGAGTACGGGGTGTCCCCAGGCGCGGTCGTCCTCTGCCACATGGACCCCTCCGGTGACGACCCCGACTACCAGAACGCGGTGGCCGACCGCGGGGTCTGGCTGGAGTTCGACATGGTCGGCATGCCGTTCCTGTATCCCGGCGAGGGCCAGTCCCCGGCTCCCCACGAGACGGCCCGCGCCGTGTGCGGGCTCGTCGAACGGGGGCACGCGGGCCGGCTCCTGCTGAGCCACGACGTGTTCCTCAAGGGGATGCTCACCCGGTACGGCGGCAACGGCTTCCGCTATGTACCGACCCTGTTCCTGCAGCGGCTCGCTGCCCTGGGCATGGCCCGAGAGGTCGCCGAGGACCTGCTGCGGGGCAATCCCGCCCGGCTGTTCGAGTCCGCGGCCGCACACTGACAGCGACAAACCAGCACAAGAGCCAGAAGGAGTGCAGAACATATGAGCCGCGTCCTCATCGCAGGCGAGAGCTGGGTCACCCAGTCCACTCACATCAAGGGCGTGGACCACTTCACCACCAGCTCGTACGTCGTCGGCGTCGAACCGCTGCGCAAGGCGTTGCGGAGCCGCGGCCATGAGGTGACGCACCTGCCGGCGCACCTGGTCCCCGCCGAGTTCCCGGCCGACCCGTCCGAATACGACGTCGTGGTCCTGTCCGACATCGGCGCGAACTCCATCCAGCTCGCCCCGGAGGTGTTCGAGCAGGCACGCCCAGGGGCCGACCGTCTCGCCAACCTCCGGGACTGGGTCTCCAACGGGGGAGGGCTGCTCATGGTCGGCGGCTACCTCTCCTTCACCGGTTTCGAAGGCAAGGCGGCGTTCCGCAACACCGTCCTGCACGAGGCGCTTCCGGTGGAGCTGCTACCAGAGGACGACCGCGTGGAGCTTCCCGCCGGGGCGAACGCCACCGTGACCGAAGCGTCCCACCCCGCACTGGGCGGGGTATCAGGGGAGTGGCCGCCACTGCTCGGCTACAACCGTGTGCGGCCCCGTCCGGAGACGACGGTCCTCGCCACCCTCAACGACGACCCGCTCGTCGCCGTCGCGGGCTACGGGCAGGGCCGTTCCGCGGTCTTCACCTCCGACTGCTCCCCGCACTGGGCGCCCGCCTCCTTCTGCGAGGACTGGGACGGCTACGCGCGGGTCTTCGGCGGCCTCGTCGAATGGCTCGCCGGATGACGCGCGCCCAGCGGCTCCTGGAATCCTGCGCCGACCCTCTGGACCGGGCCCTGGACCTTCGCTTCATCAAGGAGGTCCATACGGGCGCCGTCGGCGACCGGACCTATGCCGGCTACCTCCAGATCGAGGAGGGTTTCGTCGAGACGGCGACGCGCCTGCACGGCCTGGCGGTCTGGGACGCCCCCGATCGGGACGCCCTCGAACGCAACGCGCGCGCCGTCCATGCCCTGACCACAGAGCAGACCGACTACTTCCGCGCCGCCCGCGCGGCCTGGCCCGTCCAGGCGGACCTGAGTGCCGCCGCGCTCGCGCAAGCCGGGCGCCTGTCGGAGTACGCGCTGGACGCCGCGCGCTCCGGCGGGTACGCGGCGGTGACGACGATCCTGTTCGCCGCCGAGACGCTCTACCTCACCTGGTGCACGCGGGCGCACGAGGCCGGGACGGTACCGCCCGGCCCGATCGCGGACTGGGTCGCGCTGCACGCCCGCGACCCGTTCCGGGAAGGGGTGGCGGCCCTGGCCGCGCAGGTGGACCGGCTCACCGAGCCCGACGCGGTGCTGGCCCGGTGGTTCACCGGGATGCTGGATGCCGAGATCGCCTTCCACGACGCGCTCTACCCCGTTACGGCCATCCCATAAAGGGGGGATGACCTGCGATTTAACGGATATCACGGACAGCTTCCCGTGTCGGTCGTCCTCTGATCACCATCCGGTCCGGCTCCCGACATGTGCGGCGGCGACGCTCCTGCCACGACACCGATCGCGGGAGCGTCCATGCTGCGCCACGGCCCCATCGTCCTCGCCGGAACCGTCCTGACCGCCTCCGTCCTGGCGGCCCCCGCCCAGGCCGCCGAGCCGCCGCCCTCGCCCTCTCCCTCGCCCACGCCGCCCGGGTTCGTGCCGCGTACCGACCCGCTCCCGAACGAGCTGCGCTCGGCCCTGGCCAAGCCGTCCGCCAAGGCCGGCGGTACGTCCAAGGGCCTGGTCATCGGAGGGGACCAGGGCGGTCACAGGGTGCTGGTCCTGGACGCCGCCAAGCTGTCCTGGACGACCGCCTCCGCCAAGTGGAAGTGGAAGCCCAGCGCCTCCAACGGCTTCTCCGATGTCGCGAACGCGTGGAGCCTGCCCTCGGACGTGCGGGTGCGCAAGCTCAAGGGCAAGACCTACGTGATCGCCGCCGATTCCAAGGGCTTCCTCGGCGCGGTCGAGTACCCCTCGGGCAAGCGCCTGTGGGCCACCGACGCCGGTGCTCCCAGCAACCCGCACGCCACGGAACTGCTCCCCAACGGCAACGTCGCCGCCGCCGCGAGCACGGGCGGGTGGATCCGCGTGTACGCGGCGTCGAAGGGACGTTCGGCCTCCTCCTACACGCAGTTCAACCTCAAGGGCGGGCACGGCGTCCTGTGGGACCCCGCGCGCAAGGTGCTGTGGGCCATCGGGGACGACCACCTAGTCAGCCTCAAGGTGGGCGGCACGGCGAGCAAGCCCACGCTCAAGCAGGCCAGCAAGGTGGCGCTTCCCAGCGACGGCGGCCACGACCTCGCTCCTGTCCACGGCGACCGCGACCGTCTTTGGATCACCACCAACTACGGCGTCTACCAGTACGTGAAGTCCAAGAAGAACTACACGACCACCTACAAGTACGCCGCGGACGTCAACAGGCCGATCGTGAAGGCCGTGGGGAACAACCCCTCGACCAAGCAGGTCGTGCTGACCCGTCCCAAGCAGGGCTGCGCCACGACCTGGTGCACCGACACCGCCGAGTTCTTCGGCAGCTCCAACGCCACCAGGAAGCTCTCGGGCGCCCAGTTCTACAAGGTCCGCTGGTTCGAGGCCGCCTACCAGTAGCGGCCTGCCGGCGGGTCACTCCTCGGTGTGGGGAGTCCCGCCGGCCAGGACCTCGGCGAGCAGGTCCTCCTCGGCGGCGCCGCGGCGCCAGTAGCCGGTGAAGCAGATCGCCCTGCGGTCGAGGCCGCGGTCGTTCACCAAGTGGCGGCGCAGCGTCCGGGTGGTCTTGGCCTCGCCCGCGAGCCAGGCGTACGGGGTCCCGGGCGGGAAGCTCGCGGCCGGCAGCGCCGTGGCCAGGCCGCCGCCCGCGTCCCGTACCAGCCAGGTCACCTCGGCGCCGGCGGGCAGGTCGTACCCGTCGGCGTCGGCCCGGCAGGGCACCTCGACCCAGGCCCGCGCGGGCAGGCCCGACGGCAGCGCCTCCAGGATGCCGCCGATCGCGGGCAGCGCGGTCTCGTCGCCCGCGATGAGCACCCAGTCGGCCGACGGCGGCGGCCGGAAGTCCACCCCGGCGTTGTCGGCCGCGGTCGGCCCGAGGACGGCGACCCGGTCGCCGGGACGGGCCGCGGCCGCCCAGCGCGTGGCCGGCCCGCCGTCACCGTGCAGCGCGAAGTCGACCTCAAGGAGCCCCGGCCGCTGCCGCCGCACCGTGTACGAGCGCATGATCCCGCGCTCGGCCGGGTCCATCTCCCGCCACGCGGCGAACCAGGAGTCGCCGGCCGCCGCCGGGACGCGCGGCGCGTCCTGGTGCGGGTGCGGCAGGAACAGCTTGACGCGCTGGTCGCGGCCGCCGGAGGCGAACCCCCGCATGCCCCCGCCGCCCAGGGTGACGCGCAGCATCGTGGGGGTGAGGCGTTCGGTCCCGATGACCTGGAGGTCGAAGAAGATGAAGGGGGCGGCGGCGCTCTCGGTGGTGCCCGTGCTCACGAGTCGTCTCTCCCTGGGGGCGGGTCAGCCGGCCTTCTTGGCGGACCGGATCGTCTTGGCGAGGTCCTCGAGGATCGGAGCGCATCCCGCGTAGGAGAACCGCGGCTCGGCCTGCCAGGGCACGACCTGGCCCGCCTTCACCGCGGGCAGGTCGCGCCAGGCCGGTTTGCCAGCCAGGTCCTTGGGCTGCAGGGCCTGGGTCCGGCTGTCCAGGATGATCACGTCGGCCGGGTACTTTCCGGCGTTCTCCCAGCTCAGCTCCTCGAAATAACCGTCCTTGCTGATCTTGTTCGGGACGATCAGCGGGACGCCCAGCTCCTTGAAGTAGATCAGGTCGGTGTTCTTGGCCGGATTGGAGGCGTAGAAGAGGTCGGGGCTGCCGGAGGCGGCCAGCACCTTGATCCCGCGTCCGGCGGCCTCCGTGGCGGCGGCGCGCAGCGTCTCAGCGGCCTTCTCGAACCGGGCCTTGGCCTGGACGGCCTTGGGCGCGTTCAGGTCGGCGCCGAGCGAGGCCGCAAGCGCGGCGTACCGCTCGACCGGCTTGGGCAGCGCGACCGCGCCGGTCGAGACGCCCAGCCCGGGCGCCAGCGCGAAGATCTTGTCCTTGCTCTCGGCCGGGACGTAGAACAGCTGCCCTGCCATGAACATGTTGTCGATCAGCAGCTCGGGCCGCAGCCCGGCGTACTTCTCGAGGTTGAACTCGCCGTAGGCGTTGCCGATGACCGTCCGGCCGGCCACCGGGAGGTCTCCGGCCTGCGGGTCGGGGCGGCCGTCCTTGAGTCTTGTGGGCCCGTAGACGCCGACGATCTGCCGGTCGACGCCGTAGTCGTACAGCGCGGCGGCGGCCCCGACGTAGGCGACGATCCGCCGCGGCCGCGCCTTGAGGGAGATCTTCTGGCCGCGGTCGTCGGTCCACGTCCAGCCGCCGGCGCCGCCGGACGGCTCCGATCCGCCGTCGCCGCCGCAGGCGCCGAGGAAGGTGCCGAGTGCGGCGGCACCGCCCGTGGCGAGCACGGCGCGGCGGGAGGGCCGGGGGATCTGGGGGTGCTGCATGGAGCGTTCCGTCCTGCTTGCGATGATGATCGGAATTTAGGTTAACCTAACCTAAGTCATTGTCCAGAGAGCAAGGTCACCCCCCATGGACGGATGGACGGGATGAGAACGACGCGAGCCGCCGGGCTGCTCGCCGCGCTCGCACTCCTGACGCTCGTGCTGCTGCTCAGCCTGGCCGCCGGCGCCCGGCCGCTGGCACCGGGGCAGGTCTGGAACGGCCTGTTCGACGCCGGTTCCGAGAGCCGCACCGTCGTCCACGGGATGCGGCTGCCGCGCACGCTGCTCGGCCTGCTGGCCGGCGCCGCGCTCGGCCTGGCCGGCACCGTGATGCAGGCGCTCACCCGCAACCCGCTCGCCGACCCCGGCATCCTCGGCATCAACGCGGGCGCGGCCGCGGCCGTGGTGTCGGCGATCTCCTTCCTCGGGATCGGATCCGTCACCGGGTACGTGTGGTTCGCGTTCGCCGGGGCCGGCGCGGTGGCGGTGCTGCTGTACGCGGTCGGCGGCGGCCGCACCGCGACCCCCGCCCGGCTCGCGCTGGCCGGCGCCGCCCTCAACGCCGCGCTCTACTCCTACGTCAACGCTGTGCAGCTGCTCGACACCGCGTCCCTGGACCGGATGCGGTTCTGGACGGTCGGCTCGCTGGCCGCCGCGCAGCCGGGCACCGTCGCCCGGGTCGCGCCGTTCATCGCCGCCGGGACGGTCCTCGCGCTCGCCCTGGCCCGGCCGCTGAACGCCCTGGCCATGGGCGAGGACACCGCCCGCGCGCTGGGCGCCGGGCCGGCCCGCGCCAGGGCCGCCGCGATCGTCGCGGTGACGCTGCTGTGCGGGGCCGCGACCGCCGCGTGCGGCCCGGTCGTGTTCGTCGGGCTGATGGTCCCGCACCTGGTCCGCGCCCTCACCGGGCCGGATCTGCGCTGGGTGCTGCCGTACTCGGCGGTGCTGGCGCCCGCCCTGATGCTCGCCGCCGACGTGCTCGGCCGGGTCGCCGCCCGCCCCGCGGAGATCCAGGTGGGCGTGGTCACGGTGGTCCTGGGCGGGCCGCTGTTCCTGTCGCTGGTCCGGAGGCGCCGGGTGGCCGCAGCATGAGCAGATACGGCATGAGCATGCCGACGGTCCGCGGCCCCGGCGGGCTCTCACTGCGGTTCGCGCCGCGCGCCGTGGCGGTCACCGCCGGCTGCGCGCTGGCGGCGCTCGCGGTGAGCGTGCTGCTCATCGGCTCCGGCGACTACCCGATGGGCCCCGGCGCGGTGCTGGCCGCGCTGCTGGGCGACGGCGACCCGGCGCAGCGGTTCATCGTGCACGAACTGCGGCTGCCCAGGGTGGCGACCGCGCTGGCCACCGGCGCCGCGCTGGGCCTGGCCGGAGCGATCTTCCAGTCGCTGGCGCGCAACCCGCTGGGCAGCCCCGACATCCTCGGTTTCACCCAGGGCGCCTCCACCGGCGTGCTCACCGCGATCGTGCTGTTCGGCGGGGGCGGCGCGGCGGTCGCCTCCGGCGCGGTCGCCGGCGGCGCGGCCACCGGGCTGGCGATCTACGCGCTGGCCGGACGGCACGGCGCGCACGGCGCCCGGCTGGTGCTGATCGGCATCGGCGTCGCCGCCATCCTCACCGGCGTGAACGGCTACCTGATCACGCAGGCGCGGATCACCGACGCGGCCCGCGCCGTGCTGTGGCTCACCGGCAGCCTGGACGGCCGCGACTGGGACGAGGCGGCCCCGCTGCTGGCGGTGCTGGCCGTGCTGGTCCCGGTGGTGCTGGCCGGGTGCGCCCGGCAGCTGCGGTTGCTGGAGATGGGCGACGACGCCGCGCACGCGCTGGGCGTCCCGATCACCCGGATCCGGCTGACGCTGCTGGCCGCCGCCGTGCTGCTGGCCGCGTTCGCCGCGGCGGCGGCCGGGCCGGTGGCGTTCGTCGCGCTGACCGCGCCGCGGCTGGCCCGGATCCTGACCCGCGCCCCGGGGCCCAACCTGGTGCCGTCGCTGTGCATGGGCGCGACGCTCATGGTCGCCGCCGACTTCACCGGGCAGCGGCTCTTCCCGGGCCACCAGCTCCCGGTCGGTGTGGTGACCGGCCTGCTCGGCGGCGCCTACCTGGTCTGGCTGCTGTCCGTAGAGCGCCGCACCGGCCGAATCTGACCCGGAGCGTCAGAACGGGCGGTGGCGGCGGCGCTGGGCGTCCATCCGGGCCCAGGCGGCGTCCCACATCTCGTCCCGGCGGCGGTCGCACTGGTAGCGGACCAGCAGGTAGGCGCCCAGGAACGGCAGCCCGGCGGCGATCGCCGCCGCGCCGCCGGCGTACACCGCGTCGGTCACCGTGCGGCTGTGCGGGCGGGGCCGCACCACCGGATCGCCGGTCCGGTCGACCCAGATCCGCTTCTTGGCCCCGACCTTGGCGTTCTTCCAGCTCGGCAGCGTCCCGGTCCGGGTGGCCTCGCGCCCGGTCGCCCCCGGACGCGGCCACGTCGCCCGCACGGTCTCGTGGACGTACCGGTCACCGGACGTGGTGAGCCCGCCGGTGCTCACCACCGTGGCGACCACCTGCCGCCGTTCGGCGCGCTCGGCCTGCTCGGCGCGGACCCCGGACGCGTTGGCCCAGCCCGCGCACCAGATCCCGACCGGCGGTGCGACCGCCAGCAGGAGGAGCAGCAGCCCGAGCGCGATCCAGCGCTGCCTGCGGTCGACCGGCCGGCGGAGCTCGTTGCGCTCCAGGCCCAGCAGGCTGCGCAGCCGGCGCCGGGAGCGGGGCATGCCGTGATCCCGCGGGCGGCCGGGCCCGCGCGGCGTGCCTCCGTCTCCGATACCAGGGTCGCCCATCGCGGTCACCTCCCCGGGGAGCGCGGTCCCGGTAAGAGGCCATAGCCATCTCTTTCCAGGATATTCCCCAGTCCGATGATCGGCACAGCCCGGACCGGGTTTCGGCGCCCATCGGTCCCAATTCGGACCCCCTATTCGGACATGGAACCGGCCCGCGCCGGCGACCGCAGTTCGTCGATCCCGCCCCGCACCCCCTTGGCGAGGATCTCCAGATCCGGCATCGCCTCGAAGTCGCCGGTGATCCCGAAGTGCAGCCGGCCGCAGTACGACACGATCGCGGTCGCCACCCGGATCCCGCCCGTCAGCGGCACGTACGGATGCACCGCCAGCACCCGGCGCCCCATCACGTACAGCGGGAACCCCGGCCCCGGCACGTTGGTCGTCACCGTCTGCACCAGGTCCTGGCGCAGCCGCACCGGGGCGCGGGCCACCAGCGACAGCAGCGCGGGCGCCGCCGCCGCGTCTGTCAGCCGGGTCAGCGTCCGCGTGCCCGCCGCCTGGTTGCTGCGCTTGACGTCGTCGGTCTGCTCGCGGATCAGCCGCAGCCGCTCCAGCGGATCGGCCACGCCCGCGGGCAGGTTCACGAACACCGCCGCGACCCGGTTGTTCAGCTCGCCGCGCTCGCCGTCCGCGCGCACCGACACCGGCACCGCCGACCGCACGACGGTGCCCTCGGTCAGCACGCCGCGGGCGTTCAGCAGATCGCGGTAGCCCGCGGTCACGGCGGCCAGCACCACGTCGTTCACCGTGCCGCCCGCGGACGCCCGGATCTCCTTGACCTCCTCCAGCGCCACTCGCTGCCAGCACCAGCGCCGGTGCGGCCCGATCGGGCCGTTCAACGACCCCGCGGACGGGCGGGTGAAGCGGGCGGTGGCCCGGGCCAGGCCGAGCGCGAACGTGCTGAGCTGCCGGGCGTTGCGCACCAGCCCCGCGCCGCGCGCGAGGCCGCCGAGCCGCTGGACGGGCCTGAACGTGCCCTGGCGCGCCGCGTCCAGCAGCAGGTCGGCGGACGACGGCGCCGGCTCGGGCTCCCAGTCGCGCCGCCGGCCGTCCCCGGGCCCGGCGGGCGCCTCGTACTCGGGGCCCAGGTCGAACATCACCGTCATCAGGTCCATGCCGGCGACCCCGTCCACCATGCAGTGGTGGACCTTGGCGATCAGCGCCCACCGGCCTCCGGCCAGCCCCTCGACCAGCCACACCTCCCACAGCGGCTTGCCCGGGTCCAGGCGCCGCGCCAGCACCCGCCCGGCCAGGTCGCGCAACTGCCGGTCGGTGCCGGGGGAGGGGAGCGCCGCGTGCCGCACATGGTGCCGGACGTCGAAGTGCGGATCGTCCACCCAGACGGGACGGCCCAGGTGCAGCGGCACGGAGCGGACCCGCTGGCGGTAGCGCGGCACGAGATCGAGCCTGCCGTCGAACTGCCGGATCACCTCCCCGTACGAAGGGGGCGGCCCCTCGAACACGATGAGCGAGGCCACGTGCAGGGGGGTGCTCTCGTTCTCCAAAAGGTAGAAGCTGGCGTCCAGTCCGCTCATCCGATGCACGGCCTCACCGTCTTTCTCCGCGGGGTCGGAGTGTTCAGCGAAACACCGCCGCGCCTACTCTGACAACACCCTTGACCAGCAGTTGACAAATGGATGAATTCGGTCAGAGTGGGAGCAATCAGCCGCCGACGGCCTCCCGTGCGGGCGCGGGAGGCGCGTCGTCCTCGTCACGGTCCCGCACGACCGCGGCCAGAGCCAGCACCGCGCCCACCGCGCACAGCCCCGCCGTGATCCAGAAGATCTCCCGGTACTCGGTCCGCAGCGCGTCCTCCACGGCCGCGCGGTAGACGGCCAGCCGCCGCGCGAACTCGTCCGCCGCCATCAGGAACGGCAGCGGCGGCCGCAGATCCGCCGTCAGCGCGTGGAAACGGTAGAAACCCCACGCGGACAGCGCCGAGATGCCCAGCAGCATCCCCAGCATCCGCGCCACCACCACCGCCGCGGACGCCACCCCGTGCCGCGCCGCCGGAACGGCGCCCAGCACCGCCGACGACACCGGCGCGATCACCAGCCCCAGACCCAGCCCGGCCACCGCCAGATCGACGTCCATCCGGGGCAGCGGACCGTACCCGGCCGCCTCCGGATCCGCCGGCCAGCCCGCGATCATCAGGTAGCCCGCCGCCGCGACCGCCATCCCCGCCGCCATCGGCCACCGCTCGCCCACCCGCCGCGCCAGCAGCCCGCCCAGCACCGCCGCGACCGGCAGCGCCACCAGGAACCGGGTCAGCAGCAGCGCGCCCTCAAGCGGATCCTTGCCCAGCAGCGTCTCCGCCACCAGCACCACGTCCACCAGCGTGACCATCAGCGCCGCACCCGACAGGAAGCTCACGCCCAGCGTCGCCAGCAGCGGGCCCCGCCGCACACCGGACAGATCGAACAGCCTCGTGCGCGCCCTGACCTCCCACAGCACGAACGCCACCAGCACAGCGCACCCGGCCGCCACCACCGGCGACCCCCACGGCGGCAGCGCCGACTCATCGGGCTCAGGGTTGTACAGACCGCCCACCAGCAGGCCGAGGCCGACCGCCAGCAGCAGCCCCCCGGCCACGTCCACCTTCGTACTGCCGCCCGCCGCAGGACGACCGGCCGGGACGGACACCTGCACCGCGACCATCGCCAGCGCCGTCAACGGCAGGTTCACCCAGAAGATCACCCGCCAGTCGTCCGTCAACGCCACCACACCGGCCCCGTACAGCGGCCCCAGCACCGCGCCCAACTCCTGCGCCCCGCCCACCGCGCCCAGCACCACCGCACGCCGCCGCTCGTCCCACAGATCCCCGGCCAGCGCCATCGTCACCGGCAGCAGCGCACCGCCCGCCACCCCCTGCACGACCCTGCCCGCCGCCAGCAACGGCACCCCGTCCGCCAGCGCCGTCACCACCGACCCCACCGCGAAGAACACCAGGCACCACTGCAGGAGCACCCGCCGGCCGAACCGGTCCGACAACTGCCCCAGCAACGGCATCGCCGCCACGTACCCCAGCAGGAACCCGGTCAGCACCGGAGTCACCCGCTCCAGCCGGTTGATCGGAATCCGCAGATCCTCGACCACCGACACCAGGACCGTGGACACGACATAGGCGTCCAGCGCGGCCAGCAGCACCACCGCGCCGCCCGCGCCGATCGCGACGCGGCGCCGGCTCACGCCGGAGCTTTGATCTTGTACGACGCGTTGAACTCGGTGAAGGTGATGACCACCGAGCCCTTGTCACCGCCCTCGGCCGCCGGCGGGATCTCCCCGCGCACCTTCAGCAGCCGGTGATCGGCCGCGCTCACCCACACCTGGCCGCGCACATCCGTCCCGATCCCCGGGATCAGCCCGCCGATCGCCGCGCTCGGCAGCACCACGCCCACCCGGTAGGCGTCCTTGCCCCCGACCTTCTCCGTGGCCTCCGCCGTCGGCCGCGTCACCGACGTCAGCATCTTCGCGATCCCCCGCTGCGGATCCAGCACCGCCGACGGATCGTACAAGGCCGCCGCCATCGTCTTCGGCACCTGCCGCCACCCGCCGGTGACCGCCTTGATGTAGAAGCTGTCGCCCACCGCGACCACCTGCATCTCCACCGACTGGCCCGACTGCTCGACCGTGATCGTCCCGTCGGCGTCACCGCTGCGCAGCAGCTTCAGATCACCGCCCCGCACCATGATCGGCGGCTTGCCCTCCGTCGTCAGCGTGAACGCGACGCTCTTCAGATCCGCCATCGCCGCCGACGACCGCTGGAGCGTCCCCGCCGCATCGAACCGCGGCTTCGCCGCGGCCCCACCGCCACCGTCGCCCTCGCAAGCGGCCAGGACGGTGCTCAACGCGAAGAGGCACAGCACCGGAAACAGCAGCACAAGTCGACCGCGCACACTGGACATAGGCGGGACCCTACAGACCCCCACAGGCCCCGTCACTCAGTACCGAGTATGATTCAGCGCCCGCCCGCTCCCACCTGCGGCCGACCCCATCCGGAACCGGCCACCCGCCGCATTTTCCAGTGGCCCCCGGGCGAACGGCGCCGCTAGGATGATGCCCGGCGCGCCACGGATCCTCCCATTGCGATCAACGGCCCGCACGCACGGGGCGGTAGCTCAGCTGGTTAGAGCAGGAGACTCATAATCTCTTGGCCGCGGGTTCGAGTCCCGCCCGCCCTACTCTTGATCATTGTGGAGGGGCTGTGTCTACCTGGGGGGCCACCCCCCAGACCCCCAGGCGGGGCGAACGGCCCCTTCCACCCGCTAGCGCTCCCTCCAGGGTCCGCCCACCCCGGCAGGGGACCAGCCCCCTGCAACCCCCGGCAGGGGCTCCGCCCCCACACCCCCTTGGGGCTCCGCCCCCACACCCCCTTGGGGCTCCGCCCCTTGCCCCGGATGGGGTGAACCCAGTGCCTCAGGCGGGCCAGTCGGGGGTTCGCTTCTCCAGGAAGGCGGCCATTCCCTCCTGGGCCTCCGGGGTCTGGCTGGAGGCGGCCATCACCTCGACGGCGTAGGTGTAGGCGTCCTGCTCGGGACGGTCGAGCTGGGCGTACAGGGCCTGCTTTCCCAGGGCCTTGCTGCGGGCGCTGCCGCGGGTCGCGCGTTCCAGCAAGCCGATCGTGGCCTTGTCCAGTTCCTCGTCCGGCACCGCGTAGTTGATCAGGCCCCATTCGGCGGCCGTGCGGGCGTCGACGACGTCACCGGTCAGCGCCATCTCCACGGCGCGCTTGCGGCCCACGTTGCGGGCGACCGGCACCATCGGGGTGTGGCAGAACCAGCCGCCCTTCCCGCCAGGGGCGGCGAAGCCCGCGCTCTCCGCGGCGACGGCCAGATCGCAGCTCGCCACCAGCTGGCATCCCGCCGCCGTGGCCAGCGCGTGCACCCGTGCCACCACCACCTGCGGGACCGTCTGGATCGTCCGCATGAGATCGGTGCAGGTCCGCAGCAGGGACCGGGCGTCGGCGTGCGAGGCCCCGGCCATGTCGGCGAAGTCGTGGCCGGCGGAGAACACCGGGCCGTTGGCCGCCAGGACGATCCCGCGGGCGTCGGACGCGCCCGCCTCGCGGAAGGCCTCGGCCAGCGCGAGGAGGAACTCCCGGGAGAGCGCGTTGCGGCGCCGCGGGCGGTTCATCGTGATCGTTGTGAAGGCGCCGTCGCGCTCGACGAGAACATCACTCATAATGTGACGCTACGTCAACATGGCTTCTCCCGCACTAGTGGTCCCGGGGTGCCTAGGCTGGGGGAACCGGGCATAGTCCGAGCATGACGGAAGGGCGTGTGACCGCACGTGGTGGAGTCCATGGCCGGCGGGAAGCTGCGCGGGGGCCGGCACGGCCTGCCGCGCTCCGTCGTACGGGGCAATCAGCGGCGCCGGATTCTCGGCGGGGTCGTGAGCGCCGCGGGGGAACTCGGCTACACACGGATGACGGTGGAGTCGGTCATCGCGCGCGCCCAGGTGTCCAGACGCACCTTCTACGAGCATTTCCGCAACAAGGAGGAGGCCTTCCTCGCCGCCTACGACCGCGTCATGGACGGGGTGCTGAAGCGGATGAGCGTCGCCTGCGAGGCGGCCTCGGCCGGGCGCTTCGAGGCGGGGCTGCGGGCCTTCCTGGAGTCCCTCGCGGCCGACCCGCGCGCCGCCCGGATGTGCGTGGTGGAGGTCCCGGCCGCCGGGCCGGAGGCCATGCGGCGGCAGGACGCGGTGCTGCGCGCGCTCACCGGGCTCCTCGCCGCGGAGATGCGCCGGTCCGCCGGGGCCAGGTCGCCCGACCTCGCCGCCGAGCTGACCGTCAACGCGCTCTACGGCGTGGTGCTCGCCCGGGTCGAGACGGGGCGGGCGGCCGAACTGCCGGACCTGGTGCCCGCGCTGGTTCCGGATCCGGCCGCCTCGCGGTGATGTCGGACCCGCGTCGTACGGTGCTCGTGGTCGATGGATGCGCAAGGGGGGAACGGCTTTGAAGCTGCTCACCGCCACCAACGCCACCCAGGGCTACCGCGGCAACGACTTCGCCTGGTGCGTCGAGGGCGAACTCGTGCACATCGGCGTGGTCTGCCCGCGGGACGAGGGCGACCCCGACGGCGGGTGCGGCTGCGGACGCTCCTTCGCGGGGCTCAACTCGCACCGGGCCACCACCACCGCGATGGTCCGCGAGATCCCCGGGTTCACCGACGACGACTACGTGCTGGCGATCCGCTCCAGCCTGGAGCAGCAGGGCTGCGACGCCTCGTTCGCCGAGCACGAGGCCGCGCTGCTGCGCATCCTGGTCCGCGACTGGCCGGTGGGGGCGATCGTCGAGCGGCGGCTGGATGAGATCGTGGTGCGGCAGGTCGTCCAGCCCTGAAAGAGGTGTGCGCTGTGCTCGTCGCGTTCTCGGTGACCCCGCTCGGCACGGGGGAAGAGGTCGGAGCGGCCGTCGCGGCGGCGGTGCGGGTGGTGCGGGCCAGCGGCCTGCCCAACCGCACCGACGCCATGTTCACCACGATCGAGGGGGAGTGGGACGAGGTGATGGCCGTGGTGAAGGCGGCCACCGAGGCGGTGTCGGCGGTCGCACCGCGGGTCAGCCTGGTGCTGAAGGCCGACCTGCGCCCCGGCGTCACCGACGCCCTGAACGGCAAGGTCGAGAGCGTCGAGCGGCACCTGGCCGGCGGGTAGGACCGGGTCAGGCACCGCCGCCGCGCGCGGCGGCGAAGCACGACTTCACGCCCCCGGTGCGGCCCTTGCTGAAGTTCTCGATGCGCTCGAACGCGTCCCCGTGGTCGCCGGGGTTCGTCCACGGGGTGTCGTCGCCCACGACCTTGAACCCGTCGATGAGCTCCTCGCGGTCGCCCGGCTCGATCCGCAGCGTCCGGTCCTTCTCCGCGGCGCCGTAGAGCGCGGCGCCCGCCAGGCAGTCGGCCTGCAGTTCCTTCTGCCGCGCGACCAGGGAGTTCTTCAGCCGGTTCTGGACGGCGTGCCCCCACTCGTGGGCGATGATCAGGTAGACCCAGGAGTCGCCCTTGGCGTAGCCGGCGCGCATCAGGTTCAGGTCCCAGGCGATGTAGTCCTGCGGGTTGCAGTAGAACGCGTTGTTCTTGGCGGCCGGGCGGCCCGCACAGGTCGGCCCGGAGTTTGGAACGTTCCCGTCGTACCCGCCGCGCACCAGCGGCGCGCGGTAGACGCCGGTGAAGTACTCCGACCAGTGCCGCCGCCAGAAGCCGTCCACGACCTGGCGGGCGATCTGGATGTCGCGCCGCATCGCGGCCTCGTCGACGGCGGGCGTCCGGGGCGCCGCGGGAGACGCGGGCGAGGCGGTCCGCCGGGCGGGGGCGGGGTCGTCGCCGGCGGCGCCGTCGAGCTTGATGGTGCAGGCGCCGCTCGTCAGCAGGGTCGCGCCGATGAGCATGGCGGCAAGGGGGGTGCGCATTGCTGTCGCCTCCGTCGAAGTGCGTTGGAACGGCACTCTGACGTGACAGGCGGCGATACGGTTGCGCGTCCGGCCGTGCACACGATGTGATCACCGCCATTCAGCGGCGCAGCCAGTCCGAGATCTCCTCGTCGGTGGGCGGCAGCAGGCACCACAGCGCCTCCTGCGCCGACGCGCACAGCGGCACCTCCTCGTCCATCCGCAGGATGCGGAACATCTTCTCCGCGAACGGGCGCATCCCCACCAGCGCGATGCCGGTGCCGCACTCCAGGCCGCGCCGGGCGGTCGCCGCCACGATCCGCAGCCCCTCGGCGTCGAAGAAGGAGACTCCGGAGACGTCGATCACGAGGGGCCGGACGGAGACCAGGTCTCGCAGGCGGTCCCGGACCGAGGGCGCCGACAGCAGGTCCATCTCGCCGGAGAGCAGCACGGCGGTGTGCCGTTCGCCCTCCACGACGACCATGTCGACGGCGGTGTCCTTCATCGAAATCCTCCCTGGAGACCCCCGCCTTCAGGCGGGGAGGAAACGGACTCCTGCGGAGCGGATCGTCGTCCGGCATGCATCTGCTCCAAAGGCCGAACCGGTGTGCTGAGCAGAACGATCAACCTGTGAGGATCCCCTGTTTCAACTGGGGGAGAAGTCAAGGTGTCCTCACTCGGGCTCAAGGTGACACAAGGGCATCGCACGAACGCGCCCGCGCGTTCTGGCGCGCGTCCCCTCCGCGTTCGCCCCTCAAGTGAAGCAGGACTTCCCGCCGCCGTCACCGCCGCGCGCGAACGACGCCGGCCCTTTCCCCATCGGGCTTCGCGCGTGATACGCGCGAACGCGGGCCAGCGGATCATCGCGGGCCCGTTCCCGATGCTGTAGGTGACGAATCGCTCACATAGCGCGCACGGTTCCGTTATGGTGACCGGGGAGAGCCGGACGCACCGCCGTCCCCTGCAAGGAGATCGCATGACCGAGCTCCCGCTCGCCGCCCGGGCGTACGTCTGCGGCGTGGTCGCCCTGGCGGCCGGACTGATCGCGACGGCGTCCTACGAGAGCCTGAACTGGACGACCCTCGTCGTGCTGGCCGTGCTGTTCCTGATCTGCGACTCGGCGCCCGCGCGGCTCACCGTCCCGCGGGCGCGGGTCTCGCTGAGCTTCGCGGCGAGCCTGGCGTCGGTGGTGCTGCTCGGCCCGGCGGGCGCGGCGCTGCTGGGGGTGTCCGCGATCGTCACCGGCCAGCGGCTTTCCGCCCCGGTGAAGCGGGTGTTCAACGGCGCCCAGTTCGCGCTGTGCGGTTACTTCGCCGGGGTCGTGTTCGCGCTGCTGGGCGGCGCGGGGGTCGGGCTCGGCCACACCGACTGGGTGGAGCACGTGATCGGGCCGTTCCTCGGCGCGCTGGTCACCTTCGTCTTCGTCAACCTCGCGCTCACCGCCGGCGTGCTGCTGCTGAGCAGGCAGGCCGCGCCGCGCGAACTGGTGCGCGAGAGCGGTCAGCTGGCGTTCGGGTGCCTGGGCTACGGCATGTTCGGCCTGTTGATCGCGGGGTTGTGGTCGCGGGTGGGGATCGGGCCGTTCGCGGCGGTGCTGGTGCTGATGCCGCTGTTCGTGGCGCGCTGGGCCTTCGAGCAGACACGGGCGCAGCAGGAGGCGCACGCGGCGACGCTGGCGGCGCTGTGCCAGGCGGTGGAGACCAAGGACTACTACACCCGCGGTCATTCGGAGCGGGTGTCGCGGGGTTCGGTGATGATCGCCCGGGAGATCGGGATGCGGCCCGACCGGGTGGAGGCGATCCGCTACGCCGGCATGCTGCACGACGTCGGCAAACTCGGCGTGCCCACCAAGGTGCTGCGGAAGTCGGGGTCGCTGACCGAGGAGGAGTTCGCGGCGATCCAGCTGCATCCGATGCGCGGGCTGGAGATCGTCCGGGACATCGGGTTCCTGGACGAGGCGCTGGCCGGGATCATGCACCACCACGAGAAGATCAACGGCCGCGGCTATCCGATGGGACTGGCCGGTGACGAGATCCCCGAGTTCGCCCGGGTGATCTCGGTGGCCGACGCGTTCGACTCGATGACCTCGGCGCGCTCCTACCGCGCCGCCCGCAGCGTGGAGGAGGCGGTCGAAGAGCTGCGCCGCTGTTCGGGCTCCGACTTCGACCCCCAGATGGTCGCGGCGTTCCTGCGCGCCCTCGACGCGCACGGCTGGGAACTGCCCGGCCCCGTCTCCGTTCCCGGCAACGGGGTCGCGGAGGTGGCGCAGCGGGATCATGACGACCCCACCGCACCCATCGAGGTCCGATGACCCTGGTCGACCGCATCGTCGCGGAGATCCCCTACCGGTGGGCGGCATGCCGGACGCTTGTCGTCCGCTGTGGGGCCGTATGAGCGCAAGACCACGGGTGCGTCGAGGGCGTCCTCGATCGCCGTCACCTGGTCGTCCGGTAGAGGCGCGTAGACGGGGCGGACGGTGAGGAGCCGCTCGGTGAGCGCCGCCTGGTGTTCCAAGTCGCCCGCCTGGCCGACGGGGATGCGCTCCATGCCGTCGTAGGCGACGCATAGGCGAAGGTCCCCGCGTGCTTGAGCGACGTCCAGGTGCGTTACCGCCAGCCCGTCGACTCCACCCGCGACCTCGAGCGCGTACCCCAGAGCCACCGCGTCCAGGTGCCCGACCCGAAAGGCGCCTTGCCATCGGCCCGCGCCGTTGTGACGATCCGGCAGATCCGCTGTCAGCACCGGGTCCTCTGTGACGAACGGGCCCGGACCATGGCGCGTGGCATACGACCGTGTCACGCCCAGGCGGAACGCCGACCCCACGCCCGCCTCTTCCAGAAGCGTTTCCGCATTCGCGAACGTGGTCGTGGACCAGGTCGTGTACGGGTGGAAGCCGTGCCACTCGTCCAGGAGCACCCCCTGTGCCCCTTCGAAGACCACGTTGCCCGTACGGAGAAGGTGGTGCAGGTGGTCTCCGTCCACGATGCGGACGTGTTCGGCGAACGCGGTGAAGGCGTCCACGCAGTCGTCAACGGGCGGAACCGCCTCACCGTTGGGAAACTCTTCGCGGTACCAATCGGACAACGCGGTGAGGGCGCGGCGCAGGCGTTCCGGGGAGAGGCAGTCGCCCGCGCGCGGAGCGTCCACATGTGAGAGCGAGTACGCCACGGTCTCGCCTATCCCCATGCCGCACGACCCGTGGCGGGCCGTGCCCCGGGCGGCCTCGCGCGCCCGGTTGGCGGCCCGGTGGTAGGGGGTCGTGAGAAGCGCGCCGCCGTCGACGGTGAGCCGGTCCAGCGCGTCGTCCACTCCGAGGGCCCGGAGGTGGCCGGCCTCGGCGGCCAGGGCCAGCGGGTCGACCAGCATGAACCGCGACAGGTGGGTCCGCACGCCCGGCGTGAACGTCCCGGACCCGAACTGCGCGAACGTGTGGTGCCTCCCGTCCGGCGCCACCACGTTGTGCGCCGCCTGCGCGCCGCCGTTGAAACGGACGACGGCGTGGACCGGCTCCGGCCCCCGAGCGCAGAGCCAGTCCACCACCGTGCCCTTGCCGGCGTCCCCGAACCCGAGGTCGACGACGATCAGGTGTCGCACGCCGCTCCCGCCCTCACAGCCGGGTCGTCGTGGCCGGCGCGGATCCGCCGAGCCCGGGCGGGCCGGGCGAGACCGCCACCGCCGAGCGGGCGGCGTCCAGCCGGGCCAGCGCCCGCGACACCGACGGCCCGGCGTCCGAACCGACCTCGTCCAGGTGGTCCAGCCCCTCATCGAGGTCGATGGCGTCCTCGGCCAGCCCGATCGTGAGCGCGATCGTCTCGCAGACCGCGTTGAGATCGTCCAGGTAGAGCACGTTCTGGCCGAGCAGGTCCTGCCAGAAGTCCCGCAGCCTGCTGCTGCCCGCGTGGTAGGCGCCCTCCGGGATGATGAAGTACACGTCGTAGCGGTGCCGGAGCTCGCGCATCAGCTCCCGCATGGGGATGTCGTCGGGGACCTCGTCGCCGATCACCTTGGCGATCTCGCGGCGCTTGGCGGCCGGGTAGGCCAGCTCATCCCCGATCATGAACAGGTAGCCGCGCTTGCCGCGCCGGTCGAAGCAGTCGATCGCGGTGTGCCGGGACATGAAGTACATCGCCAGCTCGTACGACTCGGTCATCTGGCCGCCGCCCCCGCCCTCCAGCAGGATCTTGCCGAGGTCGTCGTCCATCCGGTTGTCGGCCTCGAACTGGCCGATCTGCAGCGGCGCCCGGTCGCAGGTCGCGTCGCCGACCGCGCCGAACATGATGTGCGGGTGCTCCACGTACCCCTTGCGCAGCAGCAGCCCGAGCAGGTCGGGCAGCTTGCTCTGCAGCCCGCGCGGCACGTTGCGCATGGAGCCGGTGACATCGAACAGCACCGCGATGGCCAGCGACTCGGGGTGGTCGTCGGAGTCGCGGCTCTCCCGCACGGTCACCCCCATCGGGTCCAGGTCGGGGTGGGCTGTGGTGGCGCCGCCGTCGCTGTGGGCGAAGGCGCTGGCGCCGGTACTGGCGCGGTACGAACGCGCCGCGTCGTAGACGTCGGTGGACCAGTGTCCGCTTCCCATTGGGACGCTCCTATCTAGGGAGGGTGGGCATAGAGAACGGGCGGAAACGGCGGGGGCCGTACAGGCGTTGCAGGAGTTCGTCGAACTCGGCCAGCAGCCGCCAGGCGTCGTCAGGACGGCGTCGCTGCGAGCTGAGCAGGCAGCCTTGGGCGAACGACCGCATGGGCTTGGGCGCCTTGTCGCCCATCAGATGGGTCATGCATCGGGTGGCCATGTAGATGTCGGTGGCCGCGCTCGCCCGCTCCCTGGCCGGAACCTCCGGCGGGTACCAGTCGGCGTAGCGGTTCACCAGTGCGGGCACGCGCCCGCTGGGGTCGGTCGCGGCGTAGCAGCCGGGGACGGAGTAGCACCAGTCGACCAGCACCAGACCGTGGTCTCCGGGGTGGATGAGGACGTGTTCGGGCAGCACCGCCCCGTGCAGCACCCCGGCGCGGTGGGCGAAACCCAGGGCGACCAGAACGCGCCGCCACATCCACGCCGCGTCGCGCGGGTCCAGGCCGTCCGGGTAGGCGGCGCGGACCTCGGCGAGACTGTGGAAGCCGTCCAGGAGGGTGATCGCGTTGGCCCGCCGCTCCGTCCCGGTGTCGGCGTCCCGGTGCCGGAACGATTCGACGAGGTGCGGCACGTACGGCAGGAACCGCCGCTGCCCGTCCTTGGGGAGCTGGCGCAGCGCCACCGCCTCGCGTTCGAGCAGATCGCCGTCGCCGGGATTGCGCGGCAGCTTGATCAGCGCGCGGTGCGTCCGGGACGCGTCGCGCCGTGCCTCCATTCGATCGGAGTAGCCGGCGTCGTAGAGGTCGGCCAGGTCGCCGCCGGTCCGCTTGCCGGCCAGCCGGTAGGTCCGGTGCCGGGTGGTGATCGTGATCGGGCCGGTGTCCGGCCGGTTGTAGCCGCGCCACAGCGCGTTCAGCCGGACGAAGTCGTCGCCGGTCCGGCCGCCGGTGGCGTCTGGGTGGACGAGCCGGGCGAGGTGTCGGTAGGTCCGGGCGGCCTCCCCGGTGTCGGGACCGAACAGGTCGGCGGGAGTACGGGCGCGCCGCAACCGGGCCAGCGCCTCGTCCAGCGGGACGGTCATCTGATCTCCTCCTCCCGGCTCGGCCGGAGCAGCGCGGGGTGCAGCAGGCGCGCGTCCCCGGCGCGGTAGAGCTTGGGCCGGGGGCCGCCCTTGCGGCCGCCCCTGTCGGAGGTGGTGCCGGTGCTCTCCACGAACCCCGGGACCGACAGCACCTTCCGGTGGAAGTTGCCGGCGTGCAGCTCCTCGCCCCAGACGGCCTCGTACACGGCCCGCAGTTCGGGCACGGTGAACTCGGGAGCGCAGAAGGCCGTGGCCAGAGGCGTGTACTCGAGCTTTCCGCGAGCGCGCTCCAGGCCGTCGACGAGGATCTGCGCGTGGTCGAACGCGAGCCTGCGCGTGGTGCCCGGGGCCTGGTCGCCCCCGTCGGTGAGGCCGAGCCGGCCGACCGGCACCCAGGCCGCGTCGGCGGCGTCCCCGCCCGCCTTCGGGTCGGGCAGCTCGGGAGCGAAGGCCAGGTAGGCGACGGAGATGACGCGCATGCGCGGGTCGCGGCCGGGTGTGCCGTACGTGCCGAGCTGTTCGAGATGGATGCGTTCGAGCTGGCCCTGCTCGGCGTTGAGCCCGGTCTCCTCCGCCAGTTCCCGGACGGCCGCGTCGGGCAGGTCCTCGGCATCGCGCACGCCCCGGACGAAGCCGCCGGGCAGCGCCCACATCCCGGCGTAGGGCGGGTTGCCGCGCCGGACCAGCAGCACGTGCAGCGCGCCGTCCCGGATCGTGAGCGCGACGACGTCGACTGTGACCGAGACCGGGTCGTAGTCGCGGGGATCGTAGCCGGCCGGGCGCTCGCTCTCGCTCATCGTCGCTCTCCATCTGAGTAAGTCTCAGTATGAGTTCATCTCGTTATGAGAAGAACATAGGCGATGCCGGACGTGCCGTCCAGAGCTTTTCTCAGAAGGTGATGTTCGCCCGGTTCAGCGGCGGTGCCGACCGCCACCCGGGTAGGGCGGGTCCTGGCGCGGTGGTGGTTCGGGGCGCCCGTACCGCGGGGCTTGTGGACGCGGCCGGCCCTGCGGGCTCGGTTGCCGCGTCTGTACCGGCGGTTGAGCGGGCCATGGGGCCAGCCCCGCCAGGTCGGGCGGCGGCGCGGCCATCGGGGCGGCCACCGGGCGCCGCGGCGGCGGCCTGTCCAGCAGCCGCCGCATCTCGCTGCTGCGCCGCCCGTACAGCAGGTACAGCACCAGCCCGGCCACCATCCAGACCGTGAAGTAGCCCCAGGTCTGCACCTTGAGGTTGAGCATCAGCCACCCGGTCGCCAGGATCGCCAGCACCGCCGTCAGCGGCGCCGCCGGCATCCGGAACGGGCGGTGCAGGTCGGGCTGGTCGCGGCGCAGCGCCAGCACCGCCGCGCAGACGAACAGGAACGCGAACAGCGTCCCGATCACGACCATCTGCTCCAGCGTCAGCACGTCGATGGTCTGCGACATCGCCACCGCCGCACCGCCGGTCGCCAGCGTCGCCCGGGACGGCACCCGGTAGCGGCTCATCCCCGCCAGCCCGCGCGGCAGCAGCCCGTCCCGGGACATCGAGAACACCACCCGGGTCAGGCTGATCAGCACCACCAGGATCACCGTGGTCAGCGCGATCACCGCGCCGATGTCGATGATCGTGCCCATGGAGCCGGCGCCGACCATGGTGAACGGAGTGGTCAGCACCACCTTGTCCGGATCGAGCCGGCGGTACGACACCATCCCGACCATGGTCACCGCCACGCCCACGTACAGCACCACCGCCACGAGCAGGCTGGTCAGCATGCCGCGCGGCACCTTGCGGGGGGCGTCGTCGGTCTCCTCCGCGGCGGTGGCGATCAGGTCGAACCCGATGTAGGCGAACGCGATCGCGGGCGCGGCCGCGAGGATCCCCCAGACCCCGAACACCTGCGGGGAGCCGCCGGTGACCGCACCGGTCAGTGCGTCCAGCACGCTCTGGCCGCCGCCGTCCCCGGCGGGCCGGGCGGGCGGCACGAACGGTTCGAGGTTGCCCGGGTCGAAGTAGGCCAGCCCCACCCCGATGACCAGGCCGATCACGATCAGCTTGGCCATCACCATGAACCAGAGCGTGCGCAGCCCGAGCCGGCTCCCGGTCGCCAGCAGCACGACGAGGAGCAGCAGGATGCCCAGGGCGAACACGTCGAAGCCCTTGGGCTGCCCGATGACGCCGGCGAGCCAGTCCGGCACCGGGACGTGGAGGTCGGACAGGGCCTGCGCCGCGTACAGCGACCAGGCGCGAGCCACCACCGAGGCGGCCAGCAGCAGTTCCAGGATCAGCGACCAGCCGACCACCCACGCCCAGACCTCGCCGAAGGCCACGTAGCTGAAGGAGTAGGCGCTGCCCGCGACCGGGACGATCGACGACAGCTCGGCGTAGGCGAGCGCCGCCAGCAGGCAGACCCCGCCGGCGATGAGGAAGGACAGGATCACGGCGGGGCCGGCGTTGGTGGCGGCCTGCACCCCGGAGATCTTGAAGATCCCTGCGCCGATCATGACGCCGAGGCCGAGCACCACCAGGTCGCGGGTGCGGTAGACCACGCGCAGCCGGTGACGCCCCCCGTAGAGCTGCCCGGTCGCCTGCTCGACGGGCATTCTGCGGAACATGGTGTTGCGCATGCGGCCATCCCAGGTCATAGGTGCTCCCCAATGCCTGAACCCGCGCCGCTGTTCGCGAGACAGTGGATATGTCTAAGCCCCTAACACTTCACCATGTTTCGGTAAAACCGCAATCATTTGGTCTTGATCATTTCCCAGGTCGGGCTATGGATCATGGGGCGCGGAAGGAGGGAAGGGGGATCCGCGCGGGCGTCCAGGGGCGGCCGGGACGCTGGCGCCCCGGAGAGATCGATGAAACCTTGGTGCCGCTGAGCTCCTTGGGAGGTCCCGTGCCGTTGACCGCGCTCGCCACCGCCGCGTCCGTTCCCTCGCCCCGCCGCAGGCGCTCCGCCCTCCTGCTCGTGCCGGCGCTCGCGGCGACCCTGGCCGTTCCCGGCCACGCGTCCGCCGCCCCGGCGGGGCCGCCGGCGCCCGTGCCCGCGCCCGCACCGGCACCGGCGCCGGGCAAGCAGGCGGTGGCCACCGGGTACGGCGGCGCCGTCGCCACGGTCGACCGCGACGCCAGCCGCACCGCCATCGAGGTGCTCAAGAAGGGCGGCAACGCGATGGACGCGGCCGTCGCCGCCGGCGCCACCCTCGGCGTGACCGAGCCGTACGTCGCCGCCCTCGGCGGTGGCGGCTACATGACCTACTACGACGCCGAGCGCCGCAAGGTGCACACCGTCGACGGCCGCGAGACCGCGCCCAAGACCATGCGGGAGGACTCCTTCGTCGACCCGGCCACCGGCCGGGCCATCCCGTTCGACCAGGCGGTCACCAGCGGGCTGAGCGTCGGCGTCCCCGGCACCGTGGCCCAGTGGGACACCGCGCTGCGCCGCTTCGGCACCCGCGACCTCGGCACGCTGCTCAAACCCGCGATCCGGGTGGCCGAGCGCGGCTTCGTCGTCGACCAGGAGTTCCACGACCAGACCGCGACCAACGAGGCCCGCTTCCGCGACATCGTCCCGACCGGGCAGCTGTTCCTGCCCGGCGGCGAGCCGCCCGCCGTCGGATCCACGTTCCGCAACCCCGACCTGGCGCGCACCTACCGCGAGCTGGCCCGGCGCGGCCCCGGCTGGATGTACCACGGCGCGCTCGGCCGCGAGATCGTCCGCACCGTGCGGAAGCCGCCCGTCGACCCCGGGGCCACCCGCAACGTGCGTCCGGGCCTCATGCAGGACGGCGACCTCGGCGCGTTCCGGTCCCGGACGCCCGAGCCGACCCGCGCCTCGTACCGTGGCCTGGACGTCTACGGGATGCCGCCGTCCTCCTCGGGCGGCTCCACCGTCGGCGAGGCCCTCAACATCCTCAACAACTTCCGGCTGGACTCCAAGGACCCGGTCAAGGCCCTCCACTACTACCTGGAGGCGTCCAAGCTCGCCTACGCCGACCGCGGCCGGTACATCGGCGACCCCGACAAGGTGGACGTGCCCCTGAAGGAGTTGCTCTCCAAGGACTTCGCGCGCGAGCGGGCCTGCCTGATCAAGCCCGGCCAGGCCGCGACCGCCCCGGTCGCGCCCGGCTCGCCGGACGGCGACTACGCGCCGTGCGTCCCGCCGGGCGGCACCGCCCGCGCCCTCACCTACGAGGGGCCGCAGACCACGCACCTCGTCGTCGCCGACCGGTGGGGCAACGTCGTGGCCTACAACGTCACCATCGAGCAGTTCGGCGGCAGCGGGATCACCGTTCCGGGGCGCGGATTCCTCCTCAACAACGAACTGACCGACTTCACGCTCCAGCCGCCCGCGCCCGGGAGCCCGGCCGACCCGAACCTGCCCGGCCCCGGTAAGCGGCCCCGCAGCAGCATGGCTCCGACGATCGTCCTGGAGGACGGCCGGCCGCGGCTCGCCCTCGGCACCCCGGGCGGCTCCACGATCATCACCACCGTGCTGCAGATCCTGCTCAACCGGATCGACCTCGGCATGGACCTGCCCGCCGCCCTGGCCGCGCCGCGCGCCACCCAGCGCAACACCCCGCAGGTGTTCGCCGAGCAGGCGTTCATCGACCGGTACGGCGCGGCGCTGGCCGACCGGGGGCACCTGCTCGCGCCGTTCCCCGGCCCGCCGGCCGGCGTGATCGGCGCCGCGACCGGGCTGGAGTTCCTGCGCCCGGGGGTGGTGCAGGCGGTGGCCGAGCCGGTGCGGCGCGGCGGCGGCAGTGCCCTGGTCGTCCGTCCGGCGGAGTAGCCGCGGCGGCACGACTACGATCCGTTTCATGGGGGAAGGAGTCGTGCCATGGCCCCGGCGTACGTACAGGTGACGACGACGACCGATTCGCGCCCGGAGGCCGCCGAGCTGGCCCGGTCGGCCGTCGCCGAACGGCTCGCTGCCTGCGCCCAGCTGGTCGGGCCCATCGCCAGCACCTACTGGTGGGAGGGCGAGATCGAGTCCGCCGAGGAGTGGATGGTGGTGTTCAAGACCACCGGGGCCCGGTTCGACGAGCTGGCCAGCCTGATCATCGAGGGCCACTCCTACGACAGCCCTGAGATCATCGCGACCCCGGTGGTCGCGGGCAGCATGGACTACCTGGCCTGGGTCAGCGAGCAGACCGAGCCCGCCGAGGACGACGAGGACGACGAGGACGACGAGGACGAGGACGACGAGGCCGATCTCGGCGGCGACCTGGACGACGACTCCGTCCCGGTGGACTGAGCTGTGTTTATTGCAATCCCGGCCCAGGCTGCTCGCCTGGCGGCTCGCACCCTGATCGTGCTTGGTGCGAGCGCGACATCGCTTCGCGATCTGGCCGGTGAGGCTCGCCTCCGGCATCGCCCCACCGGCCAGCCAACGCGCTCGCGCGGTACCTGGGGTTGATTTTCGATTCAGGCCCTAGGTGTGCTGTGGTGCCTCCTCCTTCCGGCGTGCGGTGTGACCTGCCTCATATCCGGGCAAATAAGTCTTTGGTTACCTTTGGGTGGCGGGTCCCTGTCGAGGAGGTCGGACGAGGGTGCATGACGACGAGCGCGGTGACCACGGCCTGTTCGGGCCGGAATCGGTGACCTGGCGGGTCATGGGCGAGCCCGTCCTGATGATCGGCGGTATCCGCGCCCTGCTGCTGCAGGCGCTGCACCCGAAGTCGATGTGGGGCACCGCGCAGAACTCCGAGCTGATGGACCCCAACGCGGCCTGGGCCCGGCTCGGCCGCACGGTCGAGTTCGTCCGGGTCCGCACGTGGGGGAGCCTCGACGAGGTCGAGCGGGTGGGCCGCCGGGTCCGCAAGCTGCACTCCAAGCTGACCGGGCTCGACCTCCGCACCGGCGAGACGTTCCGGATCGACGAGCCGGAGAACCTGCTCTGGGTGCACATGGGCGAGGTCGACTCCTACCTCGACGTGGCGCGCCGGGCCGGGGTGCCGCTGAGCGACGCCGACGCCGACCGGTTCGTGGACGAGCAGCGCCGCGCCGCGGCCGTGGTCGGTCTCGACCCCGCCGACGTGCCCGCCTCCGTCGCCGAGATGAAGGCGTACTACAAGGAGATGCGCAATCACGTCTGGGCGTGCCGGGAGGCGCGCGAGGGCCTGCTGCGGATGTTCAACCCGAACGTGCCGCGGCAGCTGCTCCCGCTCAAGCTGGCCGCGCCCGGCATCGGCGTGCTGGTCGTCTCCACGCTGCCGCGCTGGGCGCGGCGGATGTACGGGCTACCCGGCCTGCCTACCTCCGACCTGGCGGCGACGCTCACGCTGAAGGGCCTCTACCGCACCACGCGGGTCATCCCGGAGCGGCTGCGCTACCAGCCGGACGCGCTGCGCGCCCGGGAGCTGATCCGGGAGCGGGAGGAGACCCCCAGGCCGCTGGTCGTCGCGTCCTGACGGCCGGAACACCCCGAACGGCCCGACGGCCCGACGGCCCGACCGCACCGGTCAGCCGCGGCGCATGAGCCGGCCGACGGCGGCCATCAGCTCGGTGGACATGACGTCGGACTTGCCCTCCTCGGCGCCCTCGGCCACGCAGTGCCGCACGTGCCCGTCGAGCAGGCCGAGCGCCACCTTGTCCAGGGCGGCCTGGATGGCGCTGATCTGGGTCAGCACGTCGATGCAGTAGCGGTCGTCGTCGACCATCCGCTCGATGCCCCGCACCTGGCCCTCGATCCGCCGCAGCCGGGTCTGGAGCTGGTCCTTGGTCGCGGTGTAGCCGCGCGTGGGCGTGTCGGTGCGTGCCGGGGCCTCTTCGCGTGCGGCTTCGCGCGTGGGGGTCTCGCTGGTGGTCATGGTCGTCCTCGCAATCGCTCCGGAGGGTGCCGTCCCTGGTGGTCCCGCCGGGGGATCAACCCCCTACGGGTAACGGTATACGCCCGCGGGGACGTTCCGCCCCTCGCGGTGAGCGGGGCGGTCACCGCGAGGGGCGGGCGCCGGGCGGCGGTCAGCCGGGGCCCGCGGCGTCCGGCGGCGGGACGTTCCAGGAGCTGATCACCGGCCGGTCGTGCTCGGTGCCGAGCGCCGAGAGCGTACCGGTCTCGAGCGCGAACAGCCGTCCGGCGGAGGGCTCCAGGCCGAGCCAGCGCGCGGTCAGCACGCGCAGCACGTGCCCGTGCGCGACCAGTGCCACATCGCCGCCCGCCAGCAGCGGCCGGATCCGCGCCAGCACGGCGTCGGCCCGCTCGCCGACCCGTCCGACCGTCTCGCCGGGATGGTCGGCGTCCCCGGGGATCACGCCGTCGTCCCACAGGAACCAGCCGGGCCGCTCCGCGCGGATCCGCGCGCTGGTGATCCCCTCGTACCCGCCGTAGTCCCACTCCCAGAGGTCGGGGTCGGTCTCGTCGACCGCCAGTCCGGCCAGTTCGGCGGTGCGGCGGGCGCGCGCGGCGGGGCTGGACAGCACCCGGGCGAAGGTCCGGGTGCCCGCCACCGGCTCCAGCGCCCGCGCCTGCTCCGTACCGCGCTCGGTCAGCGGAATGTCGGTGCGCCCGGTGTGCCGCCCGGCCCGGCTCCATTCGGTCTCGCCGTGCCGCAGAATGACCACTTCCCCCATGGGCCCACTGTACGGCCCGCCGCAGGTCGGGCCGCTCAGCGCAGGACGGACTCGGCGGGGACGTGGGGGAGGCCGTGCGCCTCGGCGACGTGGTCGTAGGTGAGCACGCCGTCGTGCGCGTTGAGGCCGTGGATCAGCGCCGGGTCGGCGCGCAGCGCGCCCCGCCAGCCCTTGTCGGCGATCTCCAGCGCGTACGGCAGTGTGACGTTGGTCAGCGCGTGCGTGGAGGTGTTGGGCACCGAGCCGGGCATGTTCGCCACGCAGTAGAAGATCGACCCGTGCACCTTGTAAGTGGGCGCGTCGTGCGTGGTGGGACGGGAGTCCTCGAAGCAGCCGCCCTGGTCGATCGCGATGTCGACCAGGACCGAGCCCGGCTTCATCGCGGCCACCAGCGCGTTCGGGACCAGGGTGGGGGCCTTGGCGCCGGGGATCAGCACCGCGCCGATCACCAGGTCGGCGGCGCGGACCTCCTGCTCGACGGTGTAGGCGTTGGACACCAGCGTCCGCAGCCGGCCCTGGTAGAGCTCGTCGATGTGGCGGAGCCGGTCGACGTTGACGTCCAGGACGGTGACCTCCGCGCCCATTCCGACCGCGATCTGCGCCGCGTTCAGGCCGGACACCCCGCCGCCGATCACCGTGACGCGGGCCGGTGCGGTGCCGGGCACGCCGCCGGGCAGCACTCCGCGGCCGCCGTTGGAGCGCATCAGCGCGTACGCGCCGACCTGCGGGGCGAGGCGCCCGGCCACTTCGGACATGGGGGCCAGCAGCGGGAGCGCGCCGCCGGGCAGCTGGACGGTCTCGTAGGCGATCGCGGTCACGCCGGACGACAGCAGCGCGTCGGTGCACTCCCGGGACGCGGCCAGGTGCAGGTAGGTGAACAGGGTCTGGCCGCGGCGGATCCGGTGGTACTCGGCGGCGACCGGCTCCTTGACCTTGAGGATCAGGTCGCCCTCGGCCCAGACCTCGTCGGCGCCCTCCAGGATCTTGGCGCCGGCGGCGGTGTAGTCGTCGTCGGGGATGGCCGAGCCCAGGCCCGCCCCGCGTTCGACGAACACCTCGTGCCCGCGGCGGGTGAACTCGTGCACCCCGGCAGGGGTGATCGCCACCCGGTATTCGTGGTTCTTGATCTCGCGCGGTACGCCGACCTTCATCGCTGCAGCCTCTCTGCACCTCGCCGCCGCGGACCGGCCGCGGACCGGCCTAGGCTTTCAGCGTGCGGGGTGCGGCACCCGACACGCCATTGGCAGCGTGTAAAGGAAGGTCGGGTTCTGCTGACAGCGTGTCAAGGCCGGGCGGGGCGGTGGCCTGGGGCTACGGCTTGCGGGCGATCCCGCCGTACATGAGCCGGTGCCCGACCGTCAGCTCCGCGGGGACCTCCTCCTCGGGGCGCCACAGCGGCAGCGGCACCACGCCCGGTTCCAGCAGCTCCAGCCCGTCGAAGTAGGCGGTGATCTCCTCGGGGGTGCGGAAGCGGCCGGTGCCCAGCAGCGCCAGGTACTGCTCCTCGGCGGCGCGGGCCTCCTCGCTGGAGGCGCAGAAGTGGGTGAGGAAGAGGTGGCTGCCCGAGGGCACCGCGTCCATCAGCGTCTCCACGATCCGCTGCGGGCCCTCCGAGTCGTGCAGGTGGTGCAGGATCCCGACCACCATCACCGCCACCGGCTCGGCGAAGTCGATCAGCCGCCGCACCGCGGGGTCGGCCAGGATGGCCTCCGGCTCCCGCACGTCGGCCGTGACGACCGTGGTCCGGTCGTTCTCGGCCAGCAGCGCCCGGCCGTGCGCCAGCACGATCGGATCGTTGTCGACGTAGACCACCCGTGCGTCGGCGGCCACCGACTGGGCGACCTGGTGGGTGTTCTGCACGGTCGGCAGGCCCGACCCCAGGTCGAGGAACTGGCGCAGGCCCACCGTCCCGGTCAGGAAGCGCACGCCGCGGCCGAGGATCTGCCGGTTGTAGGCGGCGACGTCGTACAGCTCCGGGACGATCTTGATGATCTCGTCGACGAAGGCGCGATCGACCTCGAAGTTGTCCTTGCCGTTCAGGACGACGTCGTAGGCCCGCGCGATGCTGGGCTTGGTGACGTCGATCCCGAGCGAGGCCCAGTCGTAATCCTGCTCCGCCATCAGCGTGCCTTCCGCCCCTGCCGACCCCATGCGCGCGACCACTGCCGCGGGTTCGCGCTCCGTCGCAAACGATCGTAAACGGGTGCGTATCGCGGCGCCCTCCAGTTGAGGATCTTTATCGCGACGAAAAGGAGCCGGTCACATCCGCGCGGGGCCCGCCGGACGGCCGCGGGGCAGCCACTCGTCGGCGATCGCGACGGTGAGCTGCTCCAGTAACGGGCCCGCCTGGCGCATGCAGCGCGCGGCGTCCGGCTCGATGTCGGTCAGCGCGTACACCGCCTGCAGGCGCGCCTTGCGGGCCTGCTCGCCGGTCAGCCCGCGGCGTCCCACGGCGGCGATCGCCGGCACTCCCGCGCGGGCCGCCGCCCGCGCCACCCCGATCGGCGCCCGGCCGCGCAGCGACTGGACGTCCAGGCAGCCCTCGCCGGTCACCACCAGGCGGGCGCCCTTGGCCTTGCCGACGAAACCGAGCAGGTCGAGCATGAGGCCGATGCCGGGCTCCACGGTCGCGCCCAGGAACGCCAGCGCGGCGAACCCGACCCCGCCCGCGGCCCCGGCGCCCGGACGGTCGCGCGCGGCGGTGCGGGACGCCGCCTCCGCCAGGTCGGCCCAGCGGCGCAGCCCGGCGTCCAGGACCCGGATCTCCTCGCGGCCCGCGCCGCGGCGGCGGGCCTGCCCGGCCGCCGAGCCGTTGCGGCCCAGCAGCGTTCCCTCCGGGTCGCCGGCGATGATGACCCGGACCCCCGAAAGGTCGGGCATTCCGCGCAGATCCAGCCGGTGCAGCGACCGCAGCGCCGCCCCGCCCGGCGGGAGGTCCTTGCCGAGCGCGTCCAGCAGCCGCCCGCCCAGGCCCTGCACCAGGCCGGCGCCGCCGTCGGTGCAGGCGGCGCCGCCCACGCCGAGCACGATCCTCCGCGCGCCCAGCCGCAGCGCGTGCGCGAGCATCTGGCCGGTGCCGAGGCTGGTCGCGTTGAGCGGGCTGGGCCGTCCGCCGGGCAGCCGGCGCAGCCCCGACGCCTCGGCCAGCTCCACCACCGCGCGCCGGCCGTCGACGGCCAGCGACGCGGTGACCGGACGGCCGGTGGGGCCGCGCACCTCCACCTCGACCCGGCGCCAGCCCGCCGCGATGACCGCCTCGGCGGTGCCGTCGCCGCCGTCGGCGACCGGCAGCTCGACGATCGGCGCGTGCGGCCGGGCGCGGCGCAGCCCGGCGGCGAGATGGCGGGCGACCTCCGGCGCGGTGAGCGAGCCCTTGAACTTGTCCGGCGCGAGCAGGACGTGACCGCCCGGGGGGTGGTCTGGGGGAGAGTCCGCGGACGACACAGCCACGCCTTTCGCGCCGGGGGTAGGCCCTACCTTCTGCTTACGCCATGAAGGCACTATTTGACACCCAGAAGGCCCGCCGCGCCGTCCAAACGTGGGGAGTGGCCCAGGGCCTCTCAGCTCCCGCGATACGTGGAGTAGCCGAACGGGCTCAGCAGCAGCGGAACGTGATGCCGCTCCCCGCTGTCGGCGATCGTGAAGATGATGCTCACCTCGGGGTAGAAGGTCGGGACGCCGAGCGCCGCGAAGTAGACGCCGGTTCCGAACCGCAGCCGGTAGGTCCCGTTGCCCGGCCGGGGGCCGTCCGCCGCGTCGCCCTCCGCCGGGGCCGTCCAGCGGCCGTCGGCGTCGGTCGCACCCTCCGCGAGGGGCCGCCAGGTGGTGCCGTCGTAGGCGTCGAGCCGTACCGGCACCTCGGCCGCGGGCCGCCCGCGCTGGGTGTCGAGGACATGGGTGGACACGTGGAGGGACGGGTGCCCGGCACCGTGATCGGTCGGGTCGGTCGAAGGGGTGGACGCGGTCATGCCGTAAGTACAGCAGCCCGTGAACTCTCCGCCGACTTCGGGGGAGCGCTGCGTGACCGACCAAGTCCGCTATAGCCTGCCTTGGTGCGAATGCGACAGTCTGTGGGTGCTCTCGGCGACCAAGCGGATGCGAAGGGTCGTCCGCGCGACCGGACGCCGGACCGTTCCAGACCGCCGGCCGACATAGGGGACGTCGACTCCTACGCGCTGCTGCTGGCCTCGGTCCCCGAGCAGACCCGCTGGTCGTTCCGCACCCGGCTGCTCGGGCCGCTGGAGGAGTACGACAGCGTCCGGCAGGCCGAGCTGCTGCACACCCTGGAGGTCTTCCTGTCCTGCTCGGGCTCGTGGAACCGCACGGCCACCCGGCTGCACGTCCACGTGAACACGCTTCGGTACCGGATCCGCCGAATCGAGGAGCTGACGGGTCGCGATCTGGGCACACTGGAAGATCGGGTCGACTTCTTCCTCGCGCTGCGGGCGATGCGGCGGTGAGGGGCCGGAGCGCGCGACCCGGTGCGGAACCTTGGAGCACAACCTCGTAGGCGGTGGTCACACGATGGATCGGGAGACACTGGGGCAGCGCATCAGAGCGCTGCGCATCCGGCAGGGTGTCAGCCAGGCGCAGCTCGCCTTCCCAGAGCTGTCCGACAGCTATATCTCGCTGATCGAGAGCGACAAGCGGGTGCCCGCGCCGAGCGTGATCGACCTGCTCGCGGCCAAGCTGAACTGCTCGCCCACCTACCTGGTGAGCGGGGTCAGCGAGGACGTGGTCGACCAGCTGCGGGTGACGCTCGACTATGCCGAGATCGCGCTGCAGAACGGCGCCGCCGAGGAGGCCCGGGCCCGGTTCGCCGAGGTGCTGGCCAACGCCGACGCGGTCGCGCTGCCGGACATGCTGCACCAGGCGCGCTGGGGGCACGCGATGGCGCTGGAGGCGGCCGGCGAGCTGGAGGAGGCGATCTCCGGGCTGCGCGCGCTCACCGCGGAGGCGTCCGCCGAGGCCGATCTGGACCACTGGGCCAAGGTGCACGTCGCGCTGAGCCGCTGCCTGCGCGAGCGCGGCGACATCAGCGCGGGGGTGGAGGTCGCCGAGGACGCGATGCGGCACCTGATCGCCACCGGCGCCGACTCCACCGACGCCGCGGTGCACCTGGGCGCGGCGCTGCTGGCCGCCTTCATCGAGCGCGGCGACCTGGTCCGGGCCCGGCAGCTGGCCGGCCAGCTGGTCGAGCGGGCCGAGCGGATCGGCAGCGCCAAGGCGCGGATGGCCGCGTACTGGGAGGCCGCCTACGTCGCCGAGATCCGCGGCGACTACGAGGAGGGCGTCGCGCTGGCCGAGCGCGCGCTGCTGCTGGCCGGCAAGGACGTCCCGGGCGGTGTCGCGCCCAGCGACGACCCGCGCGACCTGGCCCGGCTCCGGATCGTGTACGCCGGGCTGCTGCTGCGCGCCCGTCCGGGCGAGGCGGCCCGCGCCCGCGACCTGCTCAGCCAGGTCCGCGGCGAGATCAACGCCAGTTCGGCCGGGGAGATCGACGTGGCCTGGTGCCTGACCGAGCTGGCCCGGGCGGAGACCGCGCTGGGCCGTCCCGGCGAGGCGGTGACGCTGGCCGAGGAGGCGCTGGAGCTGCTGGGCGACGCGCCGCGCCGGGCCACCGCGTGGGCGCTGACCGTGCTCGGCGAGGCGTGCGCGCGGGTGGGCCGCCGGGAGCGGGCGATCGAGGTGCTCACCCGGGCCGCGACCCATCTGGAGCAGATGGAATCGTCCCGGGAGGCCGCCCAGACCTGGTTCGACCTGGCCGAGCTGCTGGCCGAGACCGGCGCCCCGGAAGGGCCCCGGCTGGACGCCTACCGCCGCGCCCTGACCTGCGCGGGGGTCTGAGAAGGGCGGGGCCGGCCCGGCCGGTCGCGGATCGGAGGAACCTCCGCCGCGACGGTCGCGTCGATGGTGTGTCGATGACGTTCCGTCGTAGCTCGCGCATAGGCCTGGCCGAGAACGCGAGTGCCTGATCTAGGAGTGCTCCCCGAGATGTTCGGAGTGGTTCGGCCGTGCAAGCACGTCTTGTGCGGATCTTTGTTCAAGGACTGGATGGCCCACCTGTGCGGGTTGTGCCTGACCCTGCGCGACCAGCACGGGCAGGCGGCCCGCCTTGTCACCAATTACGACGGGCTGCTGGTGTCGGTGCTGGTCGAGGCGCAGGCTCCGGAGCTGTCGCCGCGCCGCAAGGCCGGGCCATGCGCGCTGCGCGGGATGAAGGCGGCCGAGGTGGTCGAGACGCGGGCGCAAGGGGCGCAGCTGGCGGCGGCGGCCTCGCTGCTGCTGGCGGCGGGCAAGACCCGTGACCATGTGGCCGACGGCGACGGGCCGTACCGGCGCCGGCTGGTCGCGGCGGCCGCGGGCCGGGTGGCCGACCGGTGGGACACCGCGGGCGCCGGGACGAGCGCGGCGGTCGGCTTCGACCCGTCCGTGCTGCGCGACGCGGTCGCCCGGCAGCCCGAGCTGGAGGCCCGGTCGGCGGCGGGGGGCGGGCTGGGCCTGCTGGAGCTGACCGAGCCGACCGAGACCGCCGTCGCCGCGGTGTTCGCGCACACGGCGGTGCTGGCCGGCCGGGAGGGCAACGCCGAGACCCTGGCGGAGGCGGGCCGCTTCTTCGGCCGGCTGGCGCACCTGATCGACGCGGTCGAGGACGTCCACGAGGACATGGAGTCGGGCGCGTTCAACCCATTGCTGGCCTCGGGGACCGATCCGGCCCAGGCACGTCGTTACTGCGACGACGCGCTGCAGGGGTTGCGGTTGGCGTTGGCCGACCTGGAGGTGGAGCAGCCGCGCCTGGTGCGGGCGCTGCTGGAGCGCGAGGTCGGGCGGTCGGTCGACCGCGTCTTCGCCGCGTACCCGCCCGGGGCGCCCGGTTATCCGCCGCAGGGGCCGCACGGCCCGCAGCAGCCCTACCCGCCGCAGCAGCCGCACGGGGGCGGGTACCCGCCCCCGCAGCCCGGACACCCGGGGCACGGCGCGCACGGCGGCGGTGGCGGCGACTGGTCGGGCGGCGGTGGCGGTGGCGGCGGCTGGGGTTTCGGCGGTGGCGGCCACGGCGGCAAGGGGGGCAGGCCGCCGCGGCCGGGCCTTCCCATCCCCTGCTTCACGGGCTCGCTGGTCTGCGTCACCTGCGGCGTCTACCAGCCGAAGTGGAGCGAGCACCACGGCAAGAGCTGCGGAGATCGGTGCTGGTGCACCCGGCACGGCTGCGGCGACTGCGGCGACTGCTGCAGGTGCTGCGACTGCTGCTGCCCCTGCGACGGCTGCTGACGCGCTTGACCAAGCGACTGCTTGGGTGACACCCTCGCGGGGTGGCGAACGCGACCTTCGCGGAAATGGTGCTGGCGCGGGCCGGGGACGATCATCCCGGGCTGCTGTTCGAGGACGAGTCCTACACGTGGGCCGAGGTCGTGCGGGAGGCCCGCAGGCGTGCCGGGCTGCTCGCCGCCCTCGGCCCGCCCCCGCCCGGACGGCCCCGCCATGTCGGCGTCCTGCTGGAGAACGTCCCGGAGTACGTCTTCTGGATCTGCGCGGCGGCCTTGGCCCGGGCCACCGTCGTGGGCATCAACCCGACCCGGCGCGGGGCGGAGCTGGCCGCCGACATCCGGCACACCGACTGCGACCTCATCGTCACCGACTTCGCCCACGCCGGGCTCCTGGACGGCCTCGACACCGGCGTCCCGGACGGCGGCGTCCTGCTGACCGGCACCGCCGCGTACGCGGCCGCCCTGCCCGGGCCCGCCGAGCCGGTGCCGGCCGACCCGGGGGACCGGCTGCTCCTGCTGTTCACCTCCGGCTCGACCGGGGCGCCCAAGGCGGTCGCGTGCGGACAGGGCAGGCTCGCCGCCATCGCCCAGCACGCCGAGCGGATGAGCATCACCCGCGACTCGGTCACCTACATCGCGATGCCGCTCTTCCACGGCAACGCCGTCATGGCCAACCTCGCCATGGCCGTGCACGCCGGGGCCACGGTCGCCATGCGACGCAAATTCTCCGCCTCGGGCTTCCTGCCCGACGTGCGCCGGTACGGGGTCACCTACTTCAACTACGTCGGCCGCGCGCTGGCCTACATCCTCGCCACGCCCGAACGGCCCGACGACGCCGACAACACCCTCCAGGCCCTCTTCGGCACCGAGGCGTCGGCCCAGGACCTGGCCGGCTTCGCCGCCCGCTTCGGATGCCGCGTCATCGAGGGCTACGGGTCCAGCGAGGGCGCGATCTCGCTGCAGAAGACCCCGGACACGCCGCCGGACGCGCTCGGCGTCCCGCAGCAGGGCATGGAGGTGGCCGTCCTCGACGGCCAGACGGGGGCCGAGTGCGAGCGGGCCCGCTTCGACGCGAGCGGCGGCCTGCTCAACCCCGGCGAGGCCATCGGCGAGATCGTCGGGCTCAACGCGGCGGGGGCGTTCGAGGGCTACTACAACAACCCCGAGGCCGACGCCGAACGGGTGCGCGACGGCAAGTACTGGAGCGGCGACCTCGGCTACCGGGACGCCGAGGGCTACTTCTACTTCGCCGGCCGGGGCGCCGACCGGCTCCGCGTCGACGGCGAGAACTTCGCCGCCGCGCCGGTCGAGCGGATCCTGTCCTGCTGGGACCCGGTGGTGATGTGCGCGGTCTACCCCGTGCCGGACCCGCGCACGGGCGACCAGGTGATGGCGGCGCTGGAACTGCGGGAAGGGCCGTTCGACGCCGGGGCGTTCGCGGCGTTCCTCGCGGCCCGGCCCGATCTGGGCACCAAGTGGGCGCCCCGCTTCGTCCGGATCGTCGGGGCGATGCCCCTGACCGCGACCGGCAAGGTCGACAAGCGGCCCCTGCGGAAGGCGCGCTGGGACGCGGGCACCAGCGGACACGGCGGGGTCGTCTGGCGGCGGCCCGGACGCGCCCTGGCGTACGAGCCCCTCACCCTTGAACAGGCCGATGCGCTGCGGGCGGAGTTCGGCGCGAACGGCCGGGCGCACGTACTGACGACCCTGTGACAAGGGCTCAGTAGGGTAGGGAACGACTTCATTGCCCGCGAGAGAACCCGTACGAGAGAACCCGGCTTCCCATGACGACCCTCATACCCCTTCCGCGGGCGCGCCGCGCCGTCACCGTCGCCGCGCTCCTCCTCGCGCTCGGCGCGTTCACGGCCGCTCCGGCGCCCGCCCAGGCCGTCCCCGCCGGCGGCCCGCCCGCGGCCGCCGCTCCGGAAAAGGACGCGGAGGGCGGGAAGAAGGAGTCCGGGGGACCCCCCTGGATCATGCTCGGCGTCGGGTCGCTGATCGGGATCGGCATCGGGATGGCGATCGTGTCCCGGGCCAAGCGCAACCACCCCGGCCCCGGCCCCGGTCCCGGCCCTGGCGCGGGCCGGGCAAAGCGGGGACGCGATGAGTAAGGCGACCGCAGAGGCGGTGAAGAAGGCGGGCCACGGCGGGCCCGACCTGCTGCGCGCCGCCGTGATCGCCGTCGCCGCGGGCGTCGCCGGGCTGGTCGTGGCGCTGGTGCTGGGCGGCGCCGCGGCCGAGAAGGTGATCCCGGGGCTGGGCGACGCGGGCACCGTCACCCGCTGGGGCCTGCCGCTGTCCCGCCTCGCGATGAACCTCTGCGCCGCGGTCACCGTCGGCGCGCTGCTGGCCGCCGCGGCCCTGCTGCCCCTGGAGGGCTCCGGCCGGGCCAAGGACGGCCCGCGGGACGTGCCGCGGCTGAGCGAGGACGCGACCGGCTACCTGCGCGCCGCGTCCTGGCTGGCCGCCGCCTGGGCTACCGCCGCCGCGGCCACGCTGGTGTTCACCGTCGCCGACGTGCTCGGCCAGCCGGTCGGGCAGGTCATCACCGGCAGCGAGCTGAGCGGCTACGTCGGCCAGCTGCCGCAGGGCACCGCGCTGATGATCGTGGTGCTGCTCGCTGTGGTCGTCGCGCTGCTGGCGCGCACCACCGCCACGCCCGCCGCCGCGTTCGGGCTGCTGGCGGTGGCCGGGATCGCGCTGCTGCCGCCGCCGCTGACCGGGCACTCCGCCTCGTCGGCCAACCACTCGGTCGCCACCACCGGCGTGGCGCTGCACGTGCTCGCGGTGGCCCCCTGGGTCGGCGGGCTGGCCGTGGTCGGGGCGCACGCGCTGCTGCGCCGGGACCGGCTGGACGTCGTCGCCGACCGGTTCAGCCGGATGGCCGTCTGGTGCTTCGTCGCCGTCGGCGCCAGCGGGCTGGTCAACGTGCTCGCCCGGCTGCCCGACCCGTCCGAGCTGGTGGGCACCGACTACGGCCGGCTGGCGATCGGCAAGATGATCGCGTTCGCGGTGCTCGGCTGGTTCGGCTGGTGGCACCGCGGCCGGACGCTGCCCGCGCTCGCCGAACGGCGGCCCGGCGCCTTCACCCGGCTGGCCACCGTGGAGGTCGCGGTCATGGCCGCCACCGCCGGGCTCGCGGTGGCGCTGGCCCGAACCGCGCCGCCCGCGCCCACGGCCGAGGAGTCGCCCGTCGAGGCCCTCATCGGGTACGGCATGCCGCCCGCGATCACGCCGGGACGGCTGGCCGGGCTGTGGCAGTTCGACTTCTTCTTCGCCGTGCTGGCCGCCGTGCTCGCCGGGCTCTACCTGGCCGGGGTCGTCCGGCTGCGGCGGCGCGGCGACCGCTGGCCGGTCGGCCGCACCGCCGCCTGGCTGCTCGGCGTCCTCACCATCGTGACCGTCACCCAGACGGGCGTCGCCAAGTACGCCCCGGTCCTGTTCAGCGTGCACATGGTGCAGCACATGGTGCTGAACATGCTGACCCCGATCCTGCTGGTGCTGGGCGCCCCCGTCACGCTGGCGCTGCGCGCCCTCAAACCGGCGCGGATCCGCGGCGACCGCGGCCCGCGCGAATGGCTGGCGGCCGCGCTGCACAGCCGGGCGGCCGGGATCATCGCGCATCCGGCGACGGCCACGGTGATCTTCGTGGTGAGCACGTTCGCGCTGTACTTCACCCCGCTGTTCGAGACGGCGATGCGCAACCATCTCGGGCACATCGCGATGAGCGCGCACTTCCTGCTCGCGGGCACGCTGTTCTTCTGGGTGCTGATCGGCGTCGACCCGGCGCCGCGCAAGCTGCCGTACCCGGGACGGATCCTGCTGCTGTTCGTCACGATGCCGTTCCACGCCTTCTTCGGCATCGCGCTGATGAACCTGGGGGAGCCGCTGGCGCGCGGCTGGTACACCGCGGTCGACCCGCCCTGGGGCGCCTCGACGCTGAGCGACCAGCACACCGGCGGCGCCATCGCCTGGGGCTTCGGCGAGATCCCCACCTTCATCGTGCTGATCGCGATGGCGTTCCAGTGGTACTTCGACGACCAGCGGCAGGCCCGCCGGCTGGACCGCAAGGCCGACCGCGCCGAAGAGCGCCGCGCGGCACGGGCCGCCGCGGCGGGCGGCGACGCGGCCGCCGGACCGGACGTGATCGACGAGGACGACGAGCTCGGCGCCTACAACGCCCGGCTGGCCAAGCTCGCCGAACGCGACGAGCGGTCCCGCGAACGCTGAGATCACCCGCGCGGGGGAGGGGGCCGGGCCTCCCGGGGGAGGCTCCGGGTGCGCGGGTCTGCCAGGATCAAGGCGTGTTCCCCGGTAGCAGCGACGACGTCCGTCCCCGGCGCGGGCCGCGGGCGCTGCTCCGGCCCGCGGCCCGTCCGCTGGCGCCGCTGGGCCGCCGGGCGTACTGGCGGCGCTGGTCCTACCTGGTCGCGGGCGGCGCGCTGCTCATGCCGTACTGGTTCCTCGGCCTGGGCATCGTCCCTCCGCTGCCGTTCGGCGGCCAGGTCACGCAGGTCGTCCTGATCTTCTTCGTGCTGCCGCCCCTCGGTGCTTTCGTGACCGGCCTGGTGCCCGCCGTCCGGCTGCTGGAGGGCGCCGCCGCCAAGGAGCTGCTGGCCGGACCCATCGCCGAGCTGCCGGTGAACCCCGCCCGGACCTGGGCGACCCGGGTCCGCACCGGCGCGTGGTTCGCGCTGCACCTGCACGCCGGGGTGCTGATCAGCGCGCTGAGCCTGCTGGTCCCGCTGGTCGCCGCGGTGATGTTCCTGGCGCCGATGGTGACCTGGGAAGACCAGTTCCTCGGCCCGAACCACCTGCCCGCGGGCCTGTCCGAATGGACCCTCCCGATCGGCGCGGTGGCCGCGGTGGCCGCCGTGCTCGCGGCGATCGGGGGCGCGGGCACGCTGCTGACCCGGCTCGCCCCGCGCCTGCTGGGCCCCTCGGCCGCGGAGCGGCTGGCCGCGCTGGAGGCCCGCGCGCTGCGGCTCGCCGAGCGCAACCGGCTGGCCCGCGAGCTGCACGACTCGGTCGGCCACGCGCTCAGCATCGTCACCTTGCAGGCGGGCGCGGCCGGCCGCGTCCTCGACAGCGACCCGGAGTTCGCCCGGGAGGCGCTCGGCGCGATCGAGGACTCGGCCCGCTCGGCGCTGGAGGACCTCGACCACGTGCTGGGGCTGCTCCGCGAGGACGCACCCTCGCGCACCGCGCCCCAGCCCACCCTGAAGGATCTGGACCGGCTGCTGGAGCAGACCAGGATCGCGGGCGTCAAGCTCGACTCCGCCGTGGGCGCCGAGCTTGAGCAGGTGCCCGCCGCGGTCTCGCGCGAGGCGTACCGGATCGTCCAGGAAGGACTGACCAATGCGCTGCGGCACGCCGGCATGGTGCCGGTGCGGCTCCGGATCGGGGTGCGCGGCGACCGGCTGGAGGTGGAGATGAGCAATCCGCTCGCGGGCGCCCGGCCCGCCGGGCACCACAGCGGACGGCGCGGTCTGGGCGGGGTGCGCGAACGCGTCACCGCGCTGGGCGGCACGATGACCGCGGGGCCCGGCGCCGACGGTGACTGGCGGCTGGTGGTCGCACTGCCGCTGCGAGCGTCATGACCGAGCGGAGCGAGGGCTTGATCGGCGTGCTGCTGGTGGACGACGAGCGGCTGATCCGGGCCGGGCTGGCGGCGATCGTCAACGCCGAGCCGGATCTGCGGGTGGTCGGCGAGGCCGGCGACGGCGCGGAGGTGCCCGGGCAGGTGTCCCGGCTGCGGCCCGATGTGATCCTGATGGACGTGCGGATGCCCAAGCTGGACGGCATCCAGGCCACCCGGCACATCCTGGAGAACGTTCCCGAACCGCCCCGGATCATCGTGGTCACCACGTTCGAGAACGACGAGTACGTCTACGACGCGCTCAAGGCCGGCGCGCACGGGTTCCTGCTCAAGCGGACCCGGCCGGAGGACATCCTGCGGGCGATCCGGATGGTGGTGCACGGCGACACGCTGCTGTTCCCGGCGGCGATCCGGGCGCTGGCGGCCGAGCACCGCGGGGCGGGGCGGGGCGGCGGGACGGGTGCCCGCTGGCACGGGCAGCTGACCGAGCGGGAGGGCGACGTGCTGCGGCTGATGGCGCGCGGCCACTCCAACGCCGAGATCGCCGCCGAGCTCTTCGTCAGCCCGCAGACGGTGAAGACGCATGTCGGGAACGTGCTCGCCAAGCTGCAGGCGCGCGACCGCACCCAAGCGGTGATCTTCGCCTACGAGACCGGATATATCGTCACCGCATGACACAATCGTCGGTCGCGCCCTTCCGGTCCGGCTTCGACGTGGCCCTGGTCCCCGACCACCTGGGGGCGCCCGCCCCGTTCCCCACCATGGTCGCCGCGGCGGACGCGACCGAGCGCCTGCGGGTGGGCACGCTCGTCCTCAACAACGAGTTCTGGAAGCCGCACCTGCTGGCGCGCGAGGTCGCCAGCGCCGACCGGCTCTCCGGCGGACGGCTGGAGCTCGGCCTCGGGGGGGCCACCAGGTCAAGGGGGAGCCGCCCGGCACCTACCGGTTCGGGACCGCGGAGCAGACCGCCGAGCAGGTGGAGTTCGTCCGGAAGCACGCGGGCGACCGCTTCGCCGGGCTGGAGCTCCACCTGCTCGTGCAGATGGTGCAGATCACCGGCGACCGCCGGGCCGCCGCCGCGGAGCTGGCCGCCGGCCCCCTGCCCCCTGCCCTACCTGTCGGTGGAGCAGGTCCTGGAGTGCCCCGTCGTGCTGATCGGCACCGAGGACGAGATCGCCGGGCAGCTGCGGGAGCGCCGCGAGCGGTACGGCTTCTCCTACATCACCGTCCACTCCCCGTTCATGGAGGCGTTCGGCCCGGTCATCGAACGCCTCCGCTGATCCTGGACCGCCGGCCTGCTTGGCATGGCGTGATCGGACTTCTTACGCCTCATTTACCTGCGATTCGTTACAAATGAGACATTGAACGTCATCTGATCGGGGGATCATGGACGCCGCTACTCTGTCCGATCTGCGCAAGCCACGCGATTATCCGGCGGTCTCGGTGCTGATGCCGACCACCCGGCGCACCCCGGCGAACCGCCAGGATCCGATCCGCCTCCGCAACCTGCTCTCCGAGGTGAAACAGCGGCTGCGGGCGGACACGCTGGTCTCCCCGGACACCGCAGACGAGGTGCTGCGCGGCCTGGAACGGGCGGCCGGGGAGTTCGACCCGCGGCACGCGGCCGACGGGCTGGTGCTGTTCGCCGCGCCGGGCGGCGAGCACCACACCTTCACGATCGACCAGCCGGTGGACGAGCGCGTGATCGTCGACACCGGTTTCGCGACCCGCGACCTGGTCGCCGCCCACACCCGTACCCGCCGCTACTGGCTGCTGGCGCTGTGCGAGCACCGCACGCGGCTGTGGGACGGCCGGGGCGGCGAGCTGACCGAGACGGTCCGCGGCGGGTTCCCGATGGCCGCCGAGCCGCCCGGCGAGGACGGCGAGGGTGGCCGCAGGTCCCCGCACGTCGGGCACGCCGACGAACGCCACCGCCGGCTGATCCGCGACGTGTTGGACGGCCTGGACGCCGTCCTGGCCCGGGACCGGCGGCCGGTGGTCGTCGCGGGCGTGACCCGGCACCAGGCGTTCTTCGACGAGCTGGCCGGGCCGCACGTGACCGTGGCGGGCCGGATCGACGGCTGCTACGAGAGCGCGTCCGCGGGCACGCTGGCCGAGGCGGCGCGGCCTGTGCTCCAGGCCTACGAGGACCTGCGCGAGGTCGCGGTGCTGGCCGAACTGGAGGCGGCGCGCAGCCTCAAGCGCTACGCCGGCGGCCTCGACGAGGTCATGCAGCTGGTCGAGGAGGGGCGCGGCGAGCACCTGGTGGTCGAGCGCTGCTACTACTCCCCGGCGGTGCGCACCGGCGGGGAGACCATCCCGATCGAGGGTCCGCTCGGCTCCCTCAAGGGCCACGGCGTCGTGGACGACGTGGTCGACCACGTCATCGAGACGGCGCTGGAGTACGGCGGCGAGGTCACCTTCGTCTCCGACGGCTTCCTGGTCGACCACGACCGCATCGCCCTGGTCACCCGCTTCTGAGCCTCAGAGGCCCGTGTACTTGAGCGCGGCCAGGTTGACGCACAGCAGCAAGACCGCGAGGACGGCCAGCAGGACGGGGTGCCGCAGGCGGCCGAGGAGCGTGAAAGCGGCGAGGAGCCCGAGCGCGGCGGCCGAGGCCGTGAGGAGGTGCAGCCCGGTGCGGTCGGCGGCAAGGAACTCGGTCTCGGGGAAGTCGAAGCGGATGTACTGGTGCGTGCGCAGCCGCTCGCCCGCGTACAGCGCGACCCACAGGCCGCAGACGGCGGTCACGGCGGCGGCGCCTGCCACCTGCCTCAACGTCCGACGGAGGCCGCCGCGGGCGAGCACCGCCAGACCGGCCAGCGTGTAGACCAGCGCGACGCAGGCCAGGTACCGGCCGTAGGCGAAGTTGCCCACCCGGTGCTCGTCGGGCAGCGCGGCCGACGAGGCGTAGGCGATCCCGAACGTGCCCGCCAGCAGGGCCCCGGCCGTGACCCGGAGGCCGGCGTCCGTGCGGCGCCGGACGAGCGCCCCCGCCACGGCGGCCAGCCCGACGCCCCCGAGCCCCCAGGTGGCGACCACCAGGTACCAGATCTGCCCGGCCGCGCCCGACAGCGCCCAGAGCCAGCCGTCGACCGAGGTCAGCCGCCCGGTGAGGAGGCCGGCCAGATCGCGGGCCCCGGCGGGGTAGAAGGCCGCGCGGGCCGAGTCGTTGAGCGCCGCGGCCCCCGCGTACCCGATCGCCGCGGCCGCCAGCCCCAGCACCGCCCATTCCCGCCGTTCCTCCCGCCGGAACGCGATGAAGGCGAGCGCGGCCCCGTGCACGCACATGAGCACGAGTCCGCGCGAGTGGACCGCGTACGCGTAGACCGCGACCAGGCTCGCCCCGGCCGCCGCGTACGGTCCCCCGCTCCGGGCGAACCGGTCCAGGAGCAGCAGCCAGCCGAGCACGACCACCGGCAGCACGGCGTCCGCCAAGGCGAAGGCGCCGAAGAACGTCACCGCGGGCAGGAGCGCCGCCGCCCACGCGAGCGGAAGCGCTTCCCTCGTGCCCACGCGGAGCCGGCGCAGCGCCGCGTACCCCAGGGGGAAGGCCAGCGCGCCCACGAGCGCGTTGACGGCCATGACCAGCGCGTACACGGTGGCCGGGGCGAGGTCCAGGCCCGACACCGGCGCCAGCAGCAGCGGGTAGCCGGGCTGGTAGAAGGTGTGGCCGGACAGATCGCCGCCGGCACCGCCCGCCAGCCAGCGGGCGACCGCGAGGTAGCTGGACTCGTCCGGGTTCGCCGCGGGGCCGGTACGGGTGCGCGACAGCCACAGGCGCACCGCGACCTGGGCCAGCCAGCCGGTCAGCAGCAGCCACGGCAGTGCGCGGCTCGGGCGCCGGACCGGCGGGGCCGGAGGGGCGGACGGGCGAGGTGCGGAGATCGCCGGGAGCATGAGTGACATGCGGTCCACCGTCGCGGCGGCCTGTGCTGATCCCGTCCCGGAAATGTCCGGATCTCGTGACACTGCCCGGCTTTGTATCGCGTCCGGCCGGATAATGACCGGGTGGCGAGCATTCTGTTGGTCGAGGACGACCGCTCCGCCCGCGCCGCGCTGGAACTGGCGCTCAGCAGGCAGGGACACCGGGTGACCTCGTGCGCCAGCGGCGAGGACGGGCTGGCCGCGCTGCGCGCGCGCCGTCCCGAGATCGCCGTGCTGGACGTGATGCTGCCGGGCCTGGACGGCATCGAGGTGTGCCGCCGCATCCGGCGCGCCGACACGCTTCCGGTCATCATGCTGACCGCGCGCGGCGACGACCTGGACGTGGTGCTCGGCCTGGAGGCCGGGGCCGACGACTACGTGGTCAAACCGGTCGAGCCCCGCGTCCTGGACGCCCGCATCCGTGCCGTGCTGCGCCGCGCCGAGAACTCCCACACCGACCGTTCCGCCTACGGCGACCTGGTGATCGACCGGACCTCGCTGAAGGTCACCAAGAACGGCGCCGACGTCCGGCTCACCCCGACCGAGCTGCGGCTGCTGCTGGAGCTGACCCGGCGGCCCGGCCAGGCGCTGACCCGCCGCCACCTGCTGTCGGCGGTTTGGGAGCACGACCACCCGGGCGACTCGCGCCTGGTGGACGCCTGCGTGCAGCGGGTCCGTGCCAAGATCGAGGACGAGCCGGCCGAGCCGCGCCTGGTGGAGACGGTGCGCGGATTCGGCTACCGGTTCGTGGCGCCGTGAAGGCGCCGCACAGGGCCCGCGCCGTCCGCGCCGTCCGGAGCGGGCTGGCGGGACTGCGCGTACGGCTCGCCGCCGCGTTCCTGGCGGTCGCGCTGCTGGCCGCGGTGCTGGTCTCGGGCATCTCCTACATCCTGGTCCGCCGGTCGATCCTGGAACGCACGCAGGAGGCGCTGCTGACCGAGGTGGAGGGGACGCTCTCGCGCATGGTGCCCGCGAACCTGCCCGCGGGCAGCGGGCTCGCGTACGAGATCGAACGGGCCCTCAAGCCGAGCCCCGAGCGCAAGGTGCTCGTGCTGGAAATGCCCGGTGAGGGATTCCCGGACTTCGTGGGATTCGCGGACTGGGCGCCAGAGGCGCTGGTGGACCGGGAGTTCGCCGCGCGCACGGAGCACAGCCTCGTCTTCCAGCGCGTAGTCCGGGGCGGGACCGCATATCTCCTGGTCGGCGCCCGGGTCAAGGTGGGCGAAGGGCGGTCCGTCGCGGCGTTCGTGTCCTTGAGCCTGCGGCGCGAGCAGGCCGACCTGCGGTCGTTCACCTCGGCGGTGCTGGTCGCCGACGCGGTGGCGCTGGCGTTCGCGCTGGCGCTGGCTCTGCTGGCCGCCGGCGGCGTGCTGCGCCCGGTGCGGCGGCTGGGGCGCGCCGCCCGCGCGCTCGGCGACGGGCGGCTGGAGACCAGGGTGGAGGTGCGCGGCGGCGACGAGCTGGCCGACCTGGCCAGGACGTTCAACGGCACGGCCGAGGCGCTGGAGCGCACCGTCGGGGAACTGCGGGCGATGGAGGCGTCCGCGCGCCGGTTCGCCGCCGACGTCTCGCACGAGCTGCGCACCCCGCTCACCGCGATGGTCGCGCTCACCGACGTGCTCGCCGAGGAGGCCGCGGTGTCCGACGACGGCCGGACCGCGGTCCGGCTGGTGGTCGGAGAGATCCTGGGACTGCGCGAGCTGGTCGAGCACCTCATCGAGATCAGCCGGTTCGACTCCGGCACCGCGTCCCTGGTCCTGGACGAGGTGGTGCTCGCCGACGCCGTCGCGGCCACCCTCGCGGCGCGCGGCTGGCGCGGTGCCGAGGTCGAGGTGGACGCGCCACCGGGACTGTCGGCGCGGCTCGACCCGCGGCGCTTCGACGTCGTCATGGCCAACCTGGTCGGCAACGCGCTCGGCCACGGGCGCCCGCCGGTACACGTACGGGCGCGGGCGGCGGCCCGCTCCGGGTGCCCCGGCGTCGAGATCAGCGTGGCCGACCAGGGCCCGGGGATCCCAGAGGAGCTGCTGGACCTGGTGTTCGACCGCTTCGTCAAAGCCGACTCGGCCCGTTCCCGCAGCGCGGGCAGCGGTCTCGGGCTCTCGATCGCGCGCGCCAACGCCGCCCTGCACGGCGGTGTGATCGAGGCGGCCAACGCGCCCGAGGGAGGCGCGGTGTTCACGCTCTGGATGCCGCTCGCCGACGAGCCCGAGGAGGGCGAAGGGGAGGCGGGGGGACGATGAGACCGCGGACGGGACGATCGATCCGGGCGGTGGCCGCCGCGTGCGCGACGGTGCTCGCCTTCGGCGCCGCCGGGTGCGGCGTCCGGCCCACCGGGGTCGTCCGCGCGGGGCCCGCGCCGCGGGCCGCGGCCGATCCCTCGAACAACGTCATCTACCTGATCCGGAACGGGAAGCTGAGCCCGGTGGCGCGTCCCGGCGTCCCAGGGCTCCCGGAGTTCGTCCTGAACCAGCTCGTCCAGGGGCCGACCGAGGCCGAGCGGCGAGCGGGGCTGCGGAGCGAGATACCGGGGAACGTCCGGCTGACGTACTTCCGCCCCGTGTCCGACCGGCGCCAGCCCGACGTCATGGTGCACGGACCGGCGGAGCACTGGTCGGGGAAGCGCCTGCGCTGGTCCCGGCCCGCCCAGGCCCAGCTCGCCTGCACCGTGGGCACGATCCCCGACGTCCGGGGGATCTGGATCTCGCCCGAGGGGGCCGCCCTCAGCCAGTACCGGGCGTACCCCGACATGCCCATGGAGTTGCGCTGCGACCAGTTCCGCGATGTGCGTCCGTGACGCACCGGCTAGCCGCGGGTGAGCCAGTTGGTGGCGACGTCGCCGAGCATCGAGCGGATGGTCAGGATGGCGACGCCGAGGGTGAGCAGCGGGGTGACGACCCAGCGCTCCACCTTGCCGTCGGTGCGCGGGATGGCCGGGATGTCGATGCGCCACTTCATCGGCCAGAACACCGGGCAGCCGCGCGGCGTCAGGCAGTCGCCGGCGACATGGGCCAGGCAGCCCAGTGCGACGGCGAAGCCCGCGAAGCTCATGTCCAGGTCGTGCATGAGGTAGACGGCCAGGCCGGCCACCGCGCAGTCGGCCAGCGCGGACTGCGGCTCCTTGCCCTCGAAGTCCAGCCCGATGCCGCGCAGCCCGAAGCCGACGATGATGAACAGGGCGACCCACCAGCCGTACACGAAATGCCTGGCCAGCGCGTCCATCGCCAGGCCCATCAGGACCGCGAACAGGATCGAGTGGGTGGCCTGCCGGTGCCCGCCGGAAGCCTTCCCGACCCATTTGCAGAGTTTCTTGGTGATCGGACCGAAAGTGTTGGCGATGCGGCCGTTGTGGTGGTCGATGTCGGGCAGCAGCGCCGCGCCCGCGCACACCACGGCGCCGGCGAGCAGCTGGCCGGGGGAGAGGTCGAGCGCGCGATCGCCCAGCAGCCATTCCTGGCTGAGGAGCGGAACGGTGCCCAGCCACACCAGCGCGCCGCTGAGGGCGTGCGTCTGCCCCATCATCCGCGGTAACCCCCGTTATCCACTTGTGCCAATCCCGTCGTCCCCGGCCCTTCTCCTCGCGGACTCTAACCCCGGAAGGGCTGTTCTCCGGGGCGGCGCGCCGATGACGCCTTGTGTCCATTTGGATTGATTACGGGCGTTTCTGGTTCCCCTTCATTTCCGGGGATACGGGACGATCAGCGGCCGCCGGCGGTTGTGTCGTGCTGCTCGCGTGCCTTCATCACCTCGTCGACGTGCTCCTCGGCCCACGCGTTGACGGCCTCGACCGGCCCGCGCAGCGAGTGGCCGAGAGGGGTGAGGGCGTACTCGACCCTGGGCGGGACCTCGGCGAACACCTCGCGGGTGACCAGGCCGTCGCGTTCGAGCGAGCGGAGCGTCTGGGTGAGGACCTTGGGGGTGATCCCGCCGATGGTGTCGCGCAGGACGGTGAAGCGGCGCGGGCCGTCGATGAGGGTGAGGACCACCAGCACCGACCACTTGTCGCCGATGCGGTCGAGCACGAGCCGGGCGCCGCAGCCGGGGTCGAAGGAGTCTCCGGTTCTCATGGTTTCCCCAAGGTACCAATGGCACGTTGAAGTAACCGATATCCGATGGATACCGTCGAGGTGATCGGAGTTCACTGGGAGGTCTGAGATGAAGATCGCGCTGATCGGCGCCACCGGGATGATCGGGAGCAGGATCGCGGCGGAGGCGCGTTCCCGAGGGCACGAGGTCACCGGGATCACCCGGACGGGGAACGAGGGCACGGCCCGGGCGGACGCCGCCGACGCCGCCGCCGTGGCCGGGCTCGTCCGGGGCCACGACGCGGTGGTCCTGTCGGTGTCCCCGCCGCGGGACGGCTCGGAGGCGTCCGGCCCCCTGCTGGCGGCCGGGCGGGGCGTGCTGGAGGCGCTGCGCGAGGCCGGGGTGAAGCGGCTGGTCGTGGTCGGGGGCGCGGGAAGCCTGGAGATCGCCCCCGGCGTGCGCCTGGTGGACACCCCGGAGTTCCCGCCCGGGTACAAGGGCGAGTCGCTGGCCGCGGCCGAGCAGCTGGCGGAGATCCGCGCGGAGGCCGGGGACCTGGACTGGACCTACATCTCGCCCGCCGCGGTGATCGAGCCCGGGGAGCGCACCGGCACCTTCCGCCTGGGCGGCGACCGGCTGCTGTCCGACGCCGACGGCAACAGCCGCATCAGCGCCGAGGACTACGCCGTGGCCCTGGTGGACGAGCTGGAGAAGAGCGAGGCCGTCCGGCGCCGCATCACCGTCGCGTACTGAACGGCAGGTAGCGCCAGGCGCTCGACCGCGTCCCGGGCTCGTAAGGTGAATCCAGCCGCTTGGCGAGGATCCCGGACAGGCCCTGGGCGCGGGCCGCCTCCCGTACCGCCTCGGCCTCGCCCGGATACCAGGGCGAGGTGTGCCGGCGCGGGCCGTCGAGGCCCAGCCCGTCCAGGAGCTCGCGGCGCCGCCGGTACGGCTCGTCCAGCAACGAGCGCCCGTCCAGGTACAGCAGGTCGAACAGCAGGTAGGTCTCCTGGCCCTCCACCTCGGCCAGTTCCCCGTCCAGGACGGCCGGACGCGCGCCCAGCGCCGCCCCCAGCCGCGATCCGAGCCCGGCCGGGCCGCCGACAGCCCGGCCGTCGCCGCCGGTGAACCGGGCCCGGCCGCCCTCGACGTACGCCGCCAGCCGCCGCCCGCCCCAGGCGAACTCGAACGCGTACCCGGCACGGTCGCGCGGCAGGCGGGCGTGCCGCTCCGGCAGCATCGGCCGCACCGCGTCCGGTATCGGCTCGGCGTCCGGGTCCGCGGGCGGATCCATGCGGTGGATCATCCAGTTCTCGCCTTTGGTCCGGAACAGCGCGTACCGTCCCGTGACCCGGGAGCCGTGCAGCACCACCTTGACCTCGCGCTCGGACCACTTCTCGGTCTCGTACGTCCCGCGATCCCAGATCGTCATCCGCCCGGCGCCGTACTCGCCCTTCGGGATCTCACCCTCGAACGCCGCGTACTCCAGCGGATGATCCTCGGTGCGCACGGCCAGCCGGTCGGTCTCCGGGTCGGCCGGGATCCCCTTGGGCACCGCCCACGACACCAGCACCCCGGCGCGCTCCAAACGCAGATCCCAGTGCAGGCTCCGGGCATGGTGCTCCTGGATCACGAACGTGTCGCCGCCGCCCTCGGGGAGCGGCCCCTCCCGCGGGACGGGCTCAGGCGTCCGCCCCGCGGCCCGCTTGCCCCGGTACTCGGCGAGCCGGTCGCCCTCACCTGATGAAGACGGCGTAGTCGGCCACCTCCGAGGTCAGCGCCGGCGGCAGCCCGGCGAGCGCCGCGAGCTCCTCGGCGGACATGAACCCGCCCGTCTCCGCCCGCACCCGCTCGATCTTCACCGCCAGCTCGGGCGTCACTCCCGGCAGCAGCGTCAGCGCCTCCGCGGGGGCGTGGTTGACGTCCACCAGCCCGCCGTCGTTGTACTGCCGCGGCAGGTCCGGACGGCCGATCCGCAGCTCTTTGGCCAGCCCCGGATCCCCGGCCGCCAGCGCGCGGGCCTTCTGCCGCAGCGCCCGCTGCCGCCGCACCGCCTCGATCGCCGCCTCGTTGTCGACCCCCGAAAGCCCGTGCGGGTCGAACACCTTCCGCCGGATCGCGAACGCGTGCCCGCACCCCACCACCGCCAGCAGGAACGTCAGCACCCCCACCGAGCCCTGCGTGCCGCCCGGCTCCTTGTCGATCCCCGGCAGCAGCGTCAGCATCAGCACGAACACCGCGATGTAGGCCGCCGACGCCGCCGTCAGATGCGCGCTGCGACGCCACAGCGCCGCCGCGGCGAAGGTGAACGGGGTCGCGTACCCGAGCGTCAGGAACGGCAGCGCCGCCCAGGTCACGCTCATCGCGGCGCGTCCCGGCGGCATGCTGTCCGACGGCACCCGCGGTTCGTACGGCACTGGGGCTCTCATCGAAGCGCACTCCCGAGCCGGTCTGGGGAGATTGGGCTCTAGATCCTTTTTGTACCCGTGGTCGTGGTCACGGAAGGCTCAGGGAAGAGTCAGGATCTCGTGGCCGTCATCGGTCACCAGCAGGGTGTGCTCGAACTGCGCGGTCCGCCTGCGGTCCTTGGTGACGACCGTCCAGCCGTCATTCCACATGTCGTAGTCGTGCACCCCGAGCGTCAGCATCGGCTCGATCGTGAACGTCATCCCCGGCTGCATGATCGTCGTCGCCGTCGGATCGTCGAAGTGCGGCACCGCCAGGCCCGAATGGAACGTCGTCCCGATCCCGTGCCCGGTGAAGTCGCGCACCACCCCGTACCCGAACCGCTTGGCGTACGACTGGATGACCCGCCCGATCACGTTCAGCGCGCGGCCCGGCGCCACCGCCCGGATCCCCCGCATCATCGCCTCGTGCGTCCGCTCAACCAGCAGCCGCGACTCCTCGTCCACGTCCCCGCACAGGAATGTGGCGTCGGTGTCACCGTGCACCCCGCCGATGAACGCGGTGATGTCGATGTTGATGATGTCGCCGTCCCGCACCACCGTGTCGTCCGGGATGCCGTGGCAGATCACCTCGTTGATCGAGGTGCACAGCGACTTGGGGAAACCCCGGTACCCCAGCGTCGAGGGATAGGCGTCGTGCGCCAGCAGGAACTCGTGCCCGATCACGTCCAGCTCGTCGGTGGTGATCCCCGGCCGGATGTGCTTGCCGACCTCCTCCAGCGCCTGCGCCGCGATCCGCCCCGCCACCCGCATCTTCTCGACGGTCTCCGGCGTCTTGACGTCCGGCTCCCCGGTCTTGGGGCGCTTCTTCCCCACGTACTCCGGACGCGGAATATGCGCGGGAACCTTGCGCATGGGGGAGACACGGCCAGGCCGGAGTAGTTGGGTCGTCATAGTGAGGGAGTGTAGTCAGCCGACCCTGGGCACGAATCCCGAGGCGGTAGGCGAAAACGGAGGAGGCGCCATGAAGGACACCAAGGGCGACGGCGACTGGTGGTTCTGCCTCAAGCACCTGAAGGTCGAACACGGCCCCGGCTGCGCCAACAAGGACCGCATGGGCCCCTACGACTCCAAGACCGCCGCCGCCGGAGCCCTGGAACTGGCCCGCCGCAGAAACGAAGACTGGCGAGCCCAGGACGATGACTAGGCTGTGTTCATTGCAATCCCGGCCTCCGGCATCGCCCCACCGGCCGGCCAACGCGCTCGCGCGCTACCTGAGGCCACTTCGAGACAGGCCCTGGCACTTAGTCCACCGTGGGGCCGCTTACCGCGTCCAGCAGGCGGGCCAGGCGGCGTCTCAGGCCGCGTGGGGTGTTCGTCCGGGGGACGGTTCCGCCCGCGGCGGCGCTGACGAGGTGCTGGGCGCCGTCGAAGCTGATCAGCCCCTCGTCGGGCGGGACGGTCAGCGCCTCGTGCGCCAGGCCGCGCAGGTCGCGGTCGCCGCCCTCCAGGGCCAGGATCACCGCGCCCGTTCGGCGGGCGTCGTCGACCCGCTCCAGCAGCGGCACGGGTGCGCCGTCCTCGGCGACGACGAACAGGGTCTCGCCGCGCCGGGCCGCCTCCAGGCGGTCGAGGCCGACGGACAGGTGGGGCGGCGCGCCGGGGGGAGGCGACCAGCGCACCAAGGTGGGGGAGAGGCCGGGGAGCCCGCCGAGGCGGCTCTCGTCGTCGAGGTGCGCGGCCATGTGCCAGGGGTCCTCGGCGGGGGTGCCCACCAGCAGCAGGCCGCCGGGGGTGCGCGCACTGGTGCGCAGGGCCTGCCCGAACTCCCCGGTGCGCTCCAGCCACCCGGTGGCGGCCAGCACCTCGCGCAGCATCGTGACCTGCTCGGCGTCCACGGGCTCCATGGTGCCCCACGCGGGGCCGTGTGCAGGCGGTTTTCGGGATGCGGCAGGGCGGTCGGAGCCCCTGGTGACGGCACCTGGCAGACTCGATCGCATGACTGAGCGGCAGAAGACCCCTGATGACCTTCCCGACGTGACCGGCTTGACGATCGGGATCCTGGGCGGCACCGGCGACCAGGGCAAGGGACTGGCGCGCCGGTTCGCGCTGGCCGGGCACCAGGTGATCATCGGGTCCCGGAAGGCGGAGCGGGCCCAGGCGGCCGCCGACGACCTGGACGAGGGGCTGCCGGTGCGGGGCGCGGAGAACCCGGTCGCCGCCACGGAGTCCGACGTGGTCGTGGTGGCGGTGCCGTGGGACGGTCACCGGGCCACGCTGGAGTCGCTGCGCGCCGAATTGGCCGGGAAGATCGTCGTCGACTGCGTGAACCCGCTCGGCTTCGACAAGAGGGGCTCGTTCCCGCTGCCGGTCGAGGAGGGCAGCGCCGCCCAGCAGGCCGCGGCGATCCTCGAGGAGAGCCGAGTGGTCGCCGCGTTCCACCACGTGTCCGCGGTGCTCCTGCTCGACCCGGAGGTCGGCGCGATGGACCTGGACGTGCTGGTGCTGGGCGACGACCGGGAGGCCACCGACCTGGTGCAGGCGCTGGCCGGCCGGATCCCCGGGATGCGCGGGGTGTACGGCGGGCGGCTGCGCAACGCCGGCCAGGTGGAGGCGTTCACCGCCAACCTGATCTCGATCAACCGGCGCTACAAGGCGCACGCCGGGCTGCGCGTAACCGACATCTGACCCGCCCCGACGTGCCGGATCGAGGCGCCGCCGCCCCGCGGGTCATGCTGCCCTCGGCCCGTACCGGGCCGATGCGGGCCGTGCTGCAGCGGGTCGGGATCGCGTTATTGCTGCTTTTCGCCGTGGTCGCGGTCGTCTACATCGACCGGGACGGCTACCGCGACAACGCCGGCGGGCGCCTGTCGCTGCTGGACTGCTTCTATTACGCGACCGTGACCGTCTCCACGACCGGCTACGGCGACATCACGCCGGTCAGCGCGGGGGCGCGGCTGGTCAACATCGTCTTCGTCACTCCGGTGCGGGTGCTGTTCCTGATCGTCCTCGTCGGCACGACCCTCGAGGTGCTCGCGGAGCGCACCCGCGCGGACTGGCGGCTGTCCCGTTGGAGGGCCCGGGTGCGCGACCACATCGTGGTGGCCGGCTACGGAACCAAGGGCCGTAGCGCCGTCAAGACCCTGCTGAAGACCGGGGTCGACCGCGAGCACATCGTGGTGGTCGACCCCGATCCGGGGAGCGTCGCGGAGGCCGCCGAGGACGGGCTGGCGGGGATCGTGGGCGACGCGACGCGCACCGCGGTGCTGCGCCAGGCGGCCGTCCACCGGGCCCGGGTCGTGGTGGTGGCCAGCGCCCGCGACGACACCTCGGTGCTGATCACGCTCACCGCGCGGCAGCTGAACCCGGGCGCCAAGATCCAGGCGGCGGTGCGGGAGTCGGAGAACGTCCCGCTGCTGCGGCAGAGCGGCGCCGACCACGTGATCACCTCGTCCGAGGCGGCCGGGCGGCTGCTGGGCGTCTCCACCAGCCAGCCCAACGTCAGCGAGGTCATCGAGGACCTGCTGGAGCAGGGCACCGGGCTGGACCTGGTGGAGCGGGACGTGCGCGCCCACGAGGTCGGCGGGTCGGCCCGGGAGCTGCCCGAGCCGGCGATCGCGCTGGTCCGGGACGGGCGGACGCTGCCCTACGACGACGACGCGTGCGAACGGCTCCAGCCCGGCGACCGGGTCATCGTGGCCCGGTCCGCGCGCCGCCGCGCGGCCGAGTGAACAGTGGCGGGAGCGGTAGCTGACGTTCGCGCGTCCAAGTGCTGACGTTGGTGGATGAGCACGCCGGACCGCCGTGACCGCCAGACGCCCTGGTGGCTTCTCCGGTCGAGGCCGCGGGGCCGTCCCGACGCGCCGTATGATCGGAATTCCCCAGGGCAGGTGAAGATGAGGCAGATCCGGTCGGCAGACCCGTGGAGCACGTTCCTTACCGCGTCCGGCCGAGGCGGCGGTGCCGTCTCCCCGCGGGCCGCGGGGCCGCCGGACCCGGGGGGCGGGCATCCCGACCACGGTGACGCGCCCGACGCCGCCGGGCTGCCGGAGGCATGCCGGCTGGTGCTCGGCAGGCTGGGCGCCGCGTCCGGCCCGCAGAGCCTGGAGCAGCTGCACCACGCCACCGGGCTGGGCCTGCTGGAGGTCGCCGACGCGGTCGAGCGGCTGACGGAGCGCGGCCTGGTGAGCGTCGAACGCGAGGTCGACGAGCTGGTCCGGCTGACGGGCACGGAGTGATCGGCTACCTGGTCGCGGTCTCGCTGAGCTGCCTGGTCGGGGTCGCCGAGCTGATCAGCCGCTACCGGGACCGCCCGACCACCCTGGTACGGGTGCCCAGCACCTGGGCGTACGTGCTGATCAACGGGGCGGCGGGCGCCGGTTCGCTGCTGCTCCTGCACACCTTCGACTGGAAGTTCGGGGTGAAGTCGCCGCAGGTGGCGGGGGCCACCCAGGTGCTGGTGGCCAGCCTGGGCTCGATGATGGTCTTCCGCAGCGCGGTGTTCACCGTCCGGGTCGGCGACGAGGACGTGGCGGTCGGCCCGAGCACCCTGCTCACCTCGCTGCTGGCCGCGGCCGACCGCGGGGTCGACCGGATGCAGGCCAAGACCCGGGCGCACGAGGCCGGCGAGATCATGCGCGGGGTCTCGTTCGCCAAGTCCCGGCTGGCGCTGCCCACCTACTGCCTGGGCCTGCTGCAGAACGTCTCCGCCGAGGACCAGGCCGACCTGCGGACGGCCGTGGACGCGCTGGCCGGCAGCGAGATGACCGACGCGCAGATGGCCCTCAACCTGGGCCTGCTCCTGATGAACGTGGCCGGCCCGGACGTTCTGAGCGCCGCCGTGGAGACCCTCCGCGACGAGATCTCCGTGGCCGGCTCCGGCCCCGCGATCCCGTCCCCAAGGACGTCCACCGAGGAGACCGCCGTCCCCGGCCCGTGATGTCAGTGGTAGGCGTGCTCGGGGGCGGGGAACACGCCGCCGACGACCTCCTCGGCGTAGGAGCGGGCGGCGTCGCCCAGGATCGTGGCCAGGTCGGCGTACTTCTTGACGAACTTGGCGGTGCGCGGGGTCAGGCCGGCCATGTCCTGCCAGACCAGCACCTGCGCGTCGGTGTGGTCGCCGGCGCCGATGCCGATGGTGGGGATCGACAGCGAGGCGGTGACCTTGGCGGCGAGGTCCTCGGGGACGCACTCCAGCACGACCGAGAACGCCCCGGCCGCCTCCAGCGCCTTGGCGTCGGCCATCAGCTCGTCGCCGGCCTGGCCGCGGCCCTGGACGCGGTAGCCGCCCAGGACGTTCACCGACTGGGGGGTGAGGCCGAGGTGGGCCATCACCGGGATGCCCGCGGCGACCATGGCCTCGGCCTGGGGGAGGACGCGGCGGCCGCCCTCCAGCTTGACGGCGTGCGCGCCGGTCTCCTTGAGGAACCGGGTGGCGGTGGCGAGGGCCTCGCCCACGCCACTCTGGTACGACCCGAACGGCAGGTCGGCGACCACCATCGCGCGCTTGGAGCCGCGGACGACGGCGGCGGTGAGGGGGATGAGGTCGTCGACGGTGACGGGGATGGTGGAGTCGTACCCGTACACGACCATGGCGGCGGAGTCGCCGACCAGCAGTACGGGGATGCCGGCCTCGTCGAAGATCCGCGCGGTGAGGGCGTCGTACGCGGTGAGCATGGGCCACTTCTCGTGCCGCTGCTTGGCGGCGGCGATGTCGCGTACGGTGACCCGCCGTCCGCCCTGGCCGCCGTAGAGGGCGGTCGGCTGGGCGCTGTTCTGCCGGTCGGGGGCAGCGGAAGAAGACACGGTTGAACCTCCAGTCTCGAGGCGCCACGGTGGCGTACCCGGACGGATCCGATGATTTCACTGACCCAACGATTCGGGTAGTCCCCAGATTCCGGTCAAGGTTTCGAAACGGTACGTTTGCGTATCGGATTATTTCCGGCGTAAGCTGACGAGATATACGAAACGCAGCCGTATCGGACGCCCCCTGGGAGGGTCGTGAACCCCGAGACCATCCGGCGCCGCCGCTGGTACATCCTCGGCGTGCTGAACTTCAGCCTGCTGGTCGTGGTGCTGGACAACACCATCCTCAACGTCGCCCTGAAGACCATCGCCGACCCCGAGCAGGGGCTCGGCGCCACCCAGAGCCAGCTGGAATGGGCGATCAACTCCTACACGCTGGTGTTCGCCGGGCTGCTGTTCACCTTCGGCGTGGTCGGCGACCGGCTCGGCCGCAAGCGCGTGCTGGTCGCCGGCATGGCCGTGTTCGCCGTGGCCTCGCTGCTGTCGTCGTACGCGCAGAGCCCCGGCCAGCTGATCGCGGCCCGGGCGCTGATGGGCCTCGGCGGCGCCGCGATCATGCCGCAGACCCTGTCGATCATCACCAACGTGTTCGAGCCGCACGAGCGCGCCCGCGCCATCGGCATCTGGAGCGGTGCGGTCGGCGTCGCCATCGCCATCGGCCCGATCACCGGCGGCCTGCTGCTGGAGTACTTCTGGTGGGGCTCGGTGTTCCTGATCAACGTGCCGGTCATCGTGACCGGCGCCGTGCTGATCGCCCTGCTGGTCCCCGACTCCCGCAACCCCGACCCCGGCGGGCTCGACCCGGCCGGAGTGGTGCTGTCGATCATCGGGCTGGTCACCCTCTCGTACGGCATCATCCAGGGCGGCGAGCGCGGCTCCTGGCTGGAGCCCGGCGTGCTCGGCCCGATCGCGGCCGGGCTGGCGGTGCTGGCCGCCTTCGTCTGGAACGAGGCCCGCATCGACCACCCCGCCTTCGACGTGCGGCTGTTCCGCGACCCCCGGCTGTCGGCGGCGGTCGCCGCGATCGCGCTGACCTTCTTCGCGTCCTCGGGCATGTTCTTCTTCACCGGCTTCTACCTGCAGTCGGTGCGCGGGCTGAGCGCGCTGCAGTCCGGCGCGATGCTGCTGCCGTTCGCCGCGGCCCAGCTGATGTTCTCCACCCGCAGCCCCGCCCTGGTACGCCGGTTCGGCGCCAAGGCGGTCTGCACCATCGGGCTCGTGCTCGTCGCCGCCGCGCTGGGCGCCTACCCGGTGCTCGGCATCGGCACCGGAACGCCGCTGTGGGTGGTGGGCGCGGCCTTCTTCCTCCAGGGCGCCGGGATGGCCGTCATCATGGCGCCCGCCACCGAGTCGGTCATGTCCGCGCTGCCCCGCGAGAAGGCCGGCGCCGGATCGGCCCTCCAGAACACCGCCCGCCAGGTCGCCGTCGCCATGGGCGTCGCCCTGCTCGGCTCGGTCCTGGCATCCCTCTACCGCGGCCGGCTCGCCGAGCACCTCGCCGCGATCCCGGCCGGCGCCCGTACGGCCGCGAACGAGTCCATCGAGGGCGCGCACGCGGTCGCCGAACGGCTCGGCGCCGCCGGCCTGGTCGGGCCCGCCGACACCGCGTTCGTCGAGGCCATGCGGATCACCGCCGGCGGCGCCGCCGCGATCGCGCTGCTCGGCGCGCTGGTCGTCCTGAAGTGGATGCCCGGCCGCGCCGCCGGGGACGCGCCCCGGCGGCAGGAGGAGAAGGGCGCACGCGACCGCGCCCAGGTGTGAGAAAGAGGCTCCCATGAGCGAGACGACGACAGGCCAGACCTTCGCCACCGGGTCCGTCCCGGTGGGCCGCGCCCCCGGCCGGCCGCGCAGCGAACGGGCCGAGAAAGCGATCATCGAGGCCACGCTGGACCTGCTGGCCGAGGAGTCGGGCGTGGCCGGCGTGTCGATCGAGGCCGTCGCCGCCCGCGCCGGCGTCGGCAAGACCACCATCTACCGGCGCTGGCCCAACAAGGAGGCGCTGATCGTCGGGGCGCTGGCCGCGGCCAAGCGGCCGCTGCGCGACCCGGGCCGCGGCACGGTGCGCGAGGACCTGCTCGTCCTCGCCCGCGAACTGGGCGCCGAGCGGCGCGACCGGCACGCCCGCTGCTTCTGGAACGTCGCCGGCGGCGCCGAGAAGCACCCCGAGCTGTACGCCCGCTACCGGCACGACGTGATCGAACCGCGCCGCGAGGTGCTGCGGCGGGTGCTGCGCCGCGGCCTCGACCGCGGCGAGCTGCGTCCCGGCGCCGACCCCGAGGTCGCCATCGCGCTGCTCGTCGGCGCCCTCGCGCACCGCGCGCCCCTCGACCGCCTCCCCGAGGGCTTCCCGGAAGCCGTCGTGGACGCCGTTCTCGGCGGTATCGGTGCCGAACCGACGGTACGGGACGATACCGGGCGCTAGAATCGCGGCCCCATCCGATAGAGCTTCCACACTATTTCGGCGCCGGAGACGTGATCTTCTACCTTGATCACGCCTCATGCCCCATACTGGCGCTGGGAGTGCTAGGACGACCGGCTGTCTGGAGCGCGTCTGGTGAGATCCGTCATGGCGTCGCGAGGCGATGCGCCCACCGCCGATTCCGCGTCCCGCACCCTGGTCCTGGGCATCGATGGGACGCGGCGGATCGTGCAGTGCGGGCCCAACGCCCGCGCCGTGCTCGGCTACGCCCCCGCCGACCTGATCGGCCGGGCCGCGGGCGAACTGGCCGGCGATGAGGCCAAAGCCGACCTGGAGACCCTGCTGGAGGCCATCGCCGCCGGCCAGGAACGCACCGCCGTGCTGGCCGTGCGGCGCGGCGACGCCACCGGGGGCGAGGGCGGCACCACCGACGCCGTCGTCACCGCCCAGCCCATGGTCGGCGGCGAGACCGGCGCCGCCCCGATGGGCCTGCTGCACGTGCGGGTCGCGCTGCCGCCCAGCGAGCGCTACCAGGACCCGGCGCTGATGCGCCGCGCCCTGCTCGACGACCCGCTCACCCGGTTCGGCGCCTCCCTCGACCTCGACCAGTCCGCCAAAGGCCTGGTCGACGTGATCGTCCCGCACTTCTGCACCACCGCGTCGGTGCTGGTGCTGGAGAGCCTGGTCGCCGCCGACGAGGTGCACAGTGAGTCGGGCGGCGCCGTGCTGCGCCGCATCGCCGTCACCACCGACGACCGCAACCCCATGTGGACGGCCACCTTCCCGGTCGGCGAGGTGCTCGTCTACCCCGAAGGGACCCCCTACCGCGAGGTCCTGGAGACCGCCCAGCCCGTCCACCTGGCGCACGTCGACGCGGCCAAGGCCGGCGACATCGCCGGCCGGTGGCGGCGCAACCCCGCCGGAGAGCTGCTCACCGGCGTCTCCATGGTGCTGCTCCCGCTGATCGCCCGCGACACCCTGCTCGGCTTCATCGCCTGCACCCGCGTCCCCGGCTTCCGCAAGTTCGACGCCTACGACGTCGAGATCGGTATGGAGTTCGCGGCCCGCGCCGCGATCGTCATCGACAACGCCCGCCGGTTCAGCCGGGAACGCGCCACCGCCCTCGCGCTGCAGCGCAGCCTGCTGCCGCACCGGCTGTCGGCGCCCTCGTCGGTCGAGGTCCGGCACCGCTACCTGCCCGGCAGCCAGCTCGTCGAGGTCGGCGGCGACTGGTACGAGTCGATCGCGCTGCCCGGCGCCCGGGTCGCCCTGATCGTCGGCGACGTCGCCGGGCACGGCGTGCGCGCCGCCGTCACCATGGGCCGGCTCCGCACCGCCCTGCACACCCTGGCCAACCTCGAACTGCCGCCCGCCGACGCCCTGCACGTCATGCACGAGCTGATGATCGAGCTCGGCGAGCAGGAGCCGCACTTCGCCACCTGCGTGTACGCCGTCTACGACGCCACCTCCGGCACCCTCGAGGTGGCCTCCGCCGGCCACCTCCCGCCGCTCCTGGTCGGCCCCGACGGCGCCAGGGAGTACCTCGAGGTCCCGCCCGCCCCGCCGCTCGGCGTCTCCGGCTCGGCCGCCATCGAGAGCCGCGAGTTCGAGGTCGAGGACGGCAGCGTCTTCGTCATCTACACCGACGGCCTGGTCGAGAACCGCGGCCGCGACATCGACGACGGCCTCGCCCGCCTCCGCGACGTCTTCGGCCCCGGCACCGCCGCCCGTCCCATGGAGGACCTCGCCAAGGCCACCCTCGCCGGCGTCTACGCCGACCACCACCGCGACGACATCGCCGTCCTCCTCGCCCGCCTGCGCCGCATCCCCGAAGACCGCTTCACCTCCTGGATGCTGCCCGCCGACGCCGCGGCCGTCCGCCGCGCCCGCGGCCTCGTCCGCACCCAGCTCGACGAATGGGACCTGGACGAGCTGACCTACACCACCGAACTGCTCGTCTCCGAACTCATCACCAACGCCTACCGGTACGCCCCCAGCGGCCCCATCGAGCTCCGCCTCCTCCACGAGCGCACCCTCGTCTGCGAAGTCCTCGACCGCTCCGCCGCACTGCCCCGCCTCCGCCGCGCCGCCGACGACGACGAGAACGGCCGCGGCCTCCTGGTCGTCAGCCAGATCGCCCACCGCTGGGGCTCCCGCCGCACCCCCGCGGGCAAGGTCGTCTGGTGCGAACAGACCATCCCAGGCATAGACCCAGACCCCCCAGAACCAGAATCAACCTGGCCAGGAGAAGCCCACCACCTGTAGCTGTGTTGATCTGGGGGGTGAGGTCTGCGTGCTGAAGGCCGTGGGGCTGACCCCCACCGGAGTGGGGGCCGCCCGTAAGGAGCGCTAGCGACTGGAGGGGGCGTCCGCCCCGCCGGGGGGTGTGGGGGGTCGTCTCCCCACCAGCAACTCCCGCCAACGATTGGTTATGGGGAGGCGGCGGTCGCGGCCGAAGTTCTTTGGGGTGATCTTCGGGCCGGGCGGGTACTGGCGGCGCTTGTATTCGGCGAGGTCGACCAGGCGGATGACGCGTTCGACCAGGGCGGGGTCGTGGCCGGCGGCGATGAGGGCGTCGCGGCCCATGTCGCGTTCGACGTAGTCGACCAGGAGCGGGTCCAGGACGTCGTACGGGGGGAGGGTGTCGCGGTCCTTCTGGTCGGGACGGAGTTCGGCGGACGGCTCCTTGACGATGACGGCCTCGGGGATCGGTTCGTCCTCGAAGGGGTGCAGGAAGGGGCGGTCGGCGCCGACCTGGGTGTTGCGCCATCGGGCCAGGGCCCACACCATCGTCTTGGTCAGGTCCTTGATGGGGCCGAAGCCGCCCGCGGAGTCGCCGTAGAGGGTGGAGTAGCCGGTGGCCAGCTCGCTCTTGTTGCCTCCGGTGAGGACGAGGTGGCCGTGCTCGTTGGACAGGCCCATCCAGACGTTGGCGCGGATGCGCGCCTGGAGGTTCTCGGCGGCGAGGCCGTGCAGGTCGAGTTCGGCCTCGAACGCGTCGACCATGCCGCGGATCGGGACGATGCGGGAGTGCAGGCCCTGCCGTTTGACGAGCTCCTCGGCGTCGGTGATGGAGCCTTCGGTGGAGTAGCGGCTGGGCAGCAGGACGACGTGCACGAGGTCGGGGCCGATGGCGTCGGCGGCGATGGTGGCGACCAGGGCGGAGTCGATGCCGCCGGACAGGCCGAGCAGGACGGAGCGGAAGCCGTTCTTGCGGACGTAGTCGCGGGTGCCGAGGACGAGCGCGCCGTACACCTCGGCGAGGTCGTCGAGGGGCTGGGCGGCGGTGTGCGGGGCGGGGTCGTAGGCGGGGACGGGGTCTTCGCTGACGACGCGGTGGTCGATGCTGATGGTGGTGCCGTCGAGGGCGTTGATGGGGCCGGTGACCGGTTCGAGGGCGGCGGGCAGGTCGAGGTCGGCGACGAGGAGGTGTTCGACGAACTGCGGGGCGCGGGCCAGCGGTTCGCCGTCGGCGCCGACGATGACCGAGTCGCCGTCGAAGACGAGCTCGTCCTGGCCGCCGACCAAGTTGACGTAGGCGAGGGCGCAGCCGGCCTCGCGGGCGCGGTCGGCGCACAGTTCCAGGCGGACGTCGTCCTTGTTGCGCTCGTAGGGGGAGGCGTTGATGGCGAGGAGGAGCCCGGCGTCGGCGGTGGAGGTGACGCTGACGGGGCCGCCGTCCTGCCAGAGGTCCTCGCAGATGACGGTGGCGACGTCGACGCCGTGCACGCGGACGACGGGCAGCGTGTCGCCGCGTACGAAGATGCGGTACTCGTCGAAGACGCCGTAGTTGGGGAGGTGGTGCTTGGCGGAGCGGATGAGGACCTCGCCGTTGTGCAGCCAGGCGGCGGCGTCGAGCGGGGAGCCGGCCGGCAGCCCGGCGCGGACCATGCTGACCGGACGGCGGTCGAGGTAGCCGGTGACGACGGGGAGGTCGCCGAGGCCCTCCTCGGCGAGGGCGCGGGCGGCGTCGGCGAGGGCGCGCTGGGAGGCGTGCACGAACGAGGAGCGCAGCGCGAGGTCCTCGACGGGGTAGCCGGTCAGCATCATCTCGGGGAAGGCGACCAGGTGCGCGCCCGCCTCGGCGGCGCGCCGCGTCCATTCCACCAGGAGGCCGGCGTTGCCTTCCAGGTCGCCGACCGTCGGGTTCACCTGCGCGAGCGCGATCCTGAGTTGTGCCACGTCAACCAGCCTAAGGGACGGCAATAAGTATCGTCATTATGACGATAAGAGGGTCAGGGCGCCAGTGCCGCCCGCTGCCGGTGCCGGATCGCGGGGCCCAGGGCGAGCTGTGCGGCGGCCGCGGTGAGGCCCAGGGCCAGGCAGGTCAGCCAGAGGACGGGCGCGCCCGCGCTCAGCAGTTGCGTACCGCCCAGCGGCGCCAGCAGGAAGCCGCCCGACCAGGACAGCCCGTACAGGCCGCTGTACCGGCCGCGCAAATGCTTGGGGGAGAGGTCCGCCACGACGGCCTGGAGCACGGACGCGGCGATGATCTCGCCGAGCGTCCAGACGAGGATGGCGCCGGCGTACCCCCAGACGTCGGTCGCCGCGGCGGTGAGGCCGTAGCCGATACCGACGACGGCGAAGCCGGCGGCCAGCACGCGGCTGTGGTCGCGGCGGCTGAGCCAGGTGCCCACCAGCGGCTGCACCGCGATGATGAGCACGCCGTTGGCGGCGATCGCGGTCCCGTAGGCCTGGGGTCCCAGGCCCTGGTCCTTCATGGCCAGCGGCATCGTCGTCATGCCCTGCATCAGCACGAACGTGTAGACCGTGGTGATCAGCACGTACCCGACCATGATCCGGTCGCGCAGCACCGTGGTCCAGGAGCCCGCGGCGCGGTCCTCGGCCGGGGACTTCGGGCGGGTCTCGGGGACGGCCCGCCACACCAGGATCCCGAACGCGGCGCAGCTGAGCGCGTCGATCCAGAACAGCCACAGGAAGCCGTGCCCGGCCAGCGCGCCGCCGAGCACCATCGCGACCGCCCAGCCCAGGTTGACCGCCCAGAAGAGCAGCCCGAACGCGCGCGGCCGGTCGGCCGGGGAGATCAGGTCGGCGACCATGGCGGCGGCCGCCGGCCGGTACATGTCCAGGACGAGGCCGAGCACGAACGCGGTCGCCACGATCGCGGGGATGCCCTGGACGTAGCCGAGCGCGAGCATCGCCGCGCCGGTCGCGACCGTCCCGGCGGTGAGCGTCAGGCGCCGCCCGACGCGGTCGGCGAGCGCCCCGCCGGCCAGCTGCCCGGCGAGCGAACCGGCGCCCAGCACCGCCATCACCGCGCCCGCCTGGACCGGCGACAGACCCCGGACCGTGGTCAGGTAGAGGCCGAGGAACGGCTCCACCATCGTGCCGAGCCGGTTGAGGAGCTGCCCGGCCCACAGCACCCAGAAGGGGCGGGGGAGCCCGCCCAGGCGGGGGCCGAGGAACGCGGCGACGCGGCCGGGCGCGGGCAGGGCGGCTTGGGATTCGAGGGGGGTCACACAGCGATCGTCGGAGGACCGCGGGCGCCTGCACAGTGATTTAGCCTGGGCTAAATGATCGAGTTCGTGTTCACGCCGGACGACGTGGCGCGGGTGCGGTTCGCCTTCTCGCCGCTGTGGGAGCTGGTGCACGGCCTGCGCGTGCTCGCCGACCCGTCCGGGCACGCCCTGCACCTGCCGTGGGTGCGGCAGGTCCTGCCCCGGCTGCGCGGGCTCGACCGGGGGCTGCTGGACGAGCTGATCCCCGCCGAGGGATACGTTCCGGACTTCCTCACCCCGCCCCCGGTCACCCCGCTGCCCGACTTCGCGGCCGAGCTGGAGACCGTGCGGGCGACGCGGCCGGAGGTCGTCGCGGAGGAGATCCTCTGGGCACGGCCGGGGAACCCCGTCCGGCCCGGGCGTCAGGCCATGGCCGACGACGCCGAACGCACCCTGGAACGCGTCGTCGACCAGCTTGAACGCTTCTGGGCCCTGGCCGTCGAGCCGTACTGGGAACCGATCAGGGACCTGCTGGAAGGCGACGTGCTGCGCCGGAGCCGGGCGCTGGCCGCGCACGGCGCCGAAGGCGTGTTCGCCGATCTGCACCGGGGCGTGGCATGGCGCACCGACACCCTGGTCGTGGACCGTCCGTGGAGCTTCCGCAGCGAACTGCGAGGGCGCGGGCTGCTGCTGGCGCCGAGCGCGTTCGTGTGGCCGCGGGTGTCGGTGATGGTGCCGCCGTACCAGCCGATGCTCAGCTACCCGCCGCTCGGCGTGGCGACGCTGTGGGAGCCCAGGCCGGCGGCGCCGCCGGACGCGCTGGCCGCGCTGCTCGGCCGCCGCCGCGCGCAGCTGCTGGCCGCGCTGGAGACGCCCGCCTCGACCACCGACCTGGCCCGCAGGCTGGGCGTGACGGCCGGCGCGGTCAGCCAGCATCTCGGCGTGCTGCGCGCCTGCGGCCTGGTCACCGGGCACCGTCTGGGCCGCCGGGTCCTGTACGCGCGGACCGCCGCGGGTGACACACTGTCCGCGGCCGGACGCCCGCCCTAGCGCAGCGAGGCCAGGCCGTCCAGGCGCAGGCCGACGTGCCCGGACGGGCCGGCGGACGAGCCCTCGGGCGGGCTGTAGCGGCCGGACTCGGAGAGCCAGTCGATGTGCGCGCGCGGCGCGTTCAGCAGGACGCCGATCACCTGGTTCGCGGCCTCCCGGTCATGCTCCGCGAGGCCCAGCCGGTCGACGGTGCCGCGCAGTGTCTCGGCCGATTCCCGCAGGCGGTCCGCCAGCGCGGCGATCCGCTCGGCGACCCGGCGCATCGACTGGGACGGGTCGACGCCGTGCGCGGCGGCCATCACGATCACATGGTTGTGCACGTCGCCGAGCACCGCCTCCCGGCCGTAGGAGGCCAGGTCGTTGGACCAGGTGATCACGTCCGCGGTGTCCTCCAGCAGCGTCTGCCAGGCCGGCAGGGCCAGCGGGCGGGGCGGCAGTTCGACGCCGAGCACGGGCTCCATCAGGTCGTACAGGAACGGGCCCGCGGCGCGGCGGCGCAGCGCCGGATACTCCTCCGGGGTCGGCATCTGCCGCGTCCGGCGGAACACCGCCTGCTCCGAGCAGCCCCGGCGGTGGTCCTCCAGGTGCCCCAGGAAGCGGCGCCGCCAGTCGCGGCTCATCCCGGCCGCGGTGTCCTGCCACAGTTCCACCAGCGTGCTCTCCAGGGGCCGCGCCCCCGGGCTGGCGTGGCCGCGGCGGATCGCGCGGAGTAGATCGTCGCACACAGCCTGTACGGCGGTGGCGCTGCCGGATACTGTGGCCTGGTCGAGGGTGTCGTCCAGCGCGAACGTCCAGGTGAGCCAGCGCGCGAACAGTTCGACGCGGTCCGGTTCGGCCTCGGGGAACAGGCGGGCGGCCAGGCGCTCGCAGCGTGCGCGGCCCAGTGGTGTGGTGTCCGGATCGCCCAGCACCAGGCCCCGGCCCCGCGCCCAGGCGTCCAGGCGCTCGCCGAGTTGCCACACGTCCGGATGCATGGCCGACGGGACGGCCAGGGCGGCCGTCCGGTCGGCGAGTGAAAGCAGCAGTGAGGTGTTCACGACTCCACAACGTTATTGATCAACCCGGTGGCGAGCCGATGATCGCCACGTCAATTTTGGGAAAATGGAAGGGTGAGGGCGGACCGTCCGGCACCCGCCAGGGCGGAGCCAGAACGGCGATTCGCCACACACCTCTGGAGGAATCGTGTCCGGAACCACCCCCCGCCGTCTCGCGGCCGGAGCGGCCGCACTCGTCCTGACGCTGTCCGCGGCCGCGGCCTGCGGCGGCGACGAGGGCGCCACCGTGCAGGGCGTCAAGCTGATCAAGAAGGGTGCGCTGACCTCGTGCACCCACCTGCCCTACCCGCCGTTCCAGGAGGAGCGGGGCGGCAAGGTGGTCGGCTTCGACGTGGACATGGTCGACCTGGTGGCCAAGAAGCTGGGCGTTCCTCAGAAGATCGTGGACACCCCGTTCGAGACGATGAAGACCGGGGCGGCGCTGAACGCCGGCAAGTGCGACATCGTCATGGGCGGCATGACGATCACTCCCGACCGCACGAAGTTCATGGACGTCAGCAAGCCCTACTTCGACGCCACCCAGGCGCTCCTGGCCAAGAAGGACAGCGGCCTCAGGTCGCTGGAGGACGTCAAGAGCCGCAAGGTCAAGCTGGGCTCCCAGGCGGGCACCACCGGCGAGGAGTTCGTCAAGGGGAAGGGCCTTGACCCGCGCTCGTTCGACAACTCCCTGGCCGAGCTCGACGGGCTGCGCACCGGCCAGGTCGATGTGATCGTGCAGGACTACCCGGTCGTCAAGAACTGGCTGAAGAACCCGGCCGACGCCGCCAAGTACACCATCGTGGCCAACCTCGACACCGGCGAGCAGTACGGGCTCTGGTTCCGCAAGGGCGACAACCCCAAGCTGGTCGAGATGACCAACCAGGCGATCGCCCAGGCGAAGGCCGACGGCACCTACAAGAAGACGTACGAGAAGTGGATCGGGCCGATGCCCAAGACCGGCGGCGCTTCGTGACGACCGAGCCGGTGAAGTCGGCGGCGCCGGCGGGCATGTCCCGGCGGCGCCGGCGGCGGCTGGCCCTCGGCGTCCAGTACGCGCTGTTCGCGGCGGTGGTGCTGGCGATCGCGCTGCTGGCCGACTGGCCGCAGCTGCGGGCCAACTTCGCCAACCTGGAGGTCGCCCGGACGCTGTTCCCCGACATCCTGACCGTCGGGCTGGTCAACACCGCGCTCTACACCGGTCTGGGGTTCGTGCTCGGCCTGGCGGCGGGCCTGGTCATCGCGCTGATGCGGCTGTCGTCGGTGGCGCCCTACCGCTGGTTCGCCACCGCCTACATCGAGATCTTCCGCGGCCTGCCGCTGCTGCTGATCTTCATCTTCGTCAGCGTCGGGGTGCCGCTGGCCTTCCCCGGCGCCAACGTCCCCGGCGGTGTGGCGGGGCAGGCCGGGCTGGCGCTGGGGGTGGCCGCCGCGGCGTACATGGCCGAGACGATCCGGGCCGGCATCGAGGCGGTGCCGCGCGGCCAGCTGGAGGCGGCCCGGTCGCTGGGCATGTCGCAGGCCCGGGCGATGCGCTCGATCATCATCCCGCAGGCGTTCCGGATCATCATCCCGCCGCTGACCAACCAGCTGGTGCTGCTGTGCAAGGACTCCTCGCTGGTGCTGTTCCTGGGCGTCACGCTGGAGCAGCGGGAGCTGACCAAGTTCGGGCGGGACCTCGCGGGGCAGGAGGGCAACACCACGCCGATCATCGTGGCGGGCATCTGCTACCTGCTGCTCACGATCCCGCTGAGCCTGCTGGCCCGGCGGCTGGAGGCCCGGCAGCGGAGGGAGCGGCGATGAGCGAGACCCCGGAGCAGGGCCCGGACGTCCCGGAGGCGGGCGCGAGCGCGATCGAGATCAGGGACCTGCACAAGTACTTCGGCCGCAACGAGGTCCTGCGCGGCATCGACTTCCACGTGGAGCCGGGCGAGGTGGTCTGCGTGATCGGGCCGTCGGGTTCGGGCAAGTCCACCCTGCTGCGCTGCGTCAACCTGCTGGAGGAGCCCACGTCCGGGACGGTCCGGGTGGCCGGCGTGGAGATCACCGACCCCGAGGTCGACATCGACGCGGTGCGCCGCCGGATCGGGATGGTGTTCCAGGCGTTCAACCTGTTCCCGCACCTGACCGCGCTGGGGAACGTCACGATCGCGCAGCGCAAGGTGCTGCGCCGGGGCCGGGCCGAGGCCGAGCGGACCGCCCGCCAGGTGCTGGAGCGGGTCGGGCTGGCCGACAAGCTCGCCTCCTACCCGGCCCAGCTGTCGGGCGGGCAGCAGCAGCGGGTGGCGATCGCCCGCGCGCTGGCGATGGGCCCGCGGGTCATGCTGTTCGACGAGCCCACCTCCGCGCTGGACCCCGAACTGGTCGGGGACGTGCTGGGCGTCATGCGGGAGCTGGCCGAGGAGGGCATGACCATGCTGGTGGTCACCCACGAGATGAGCTTCGCCCGCGAGGTCGCCGACCGGGTGGTGTTCATGGACGACGGGGTGGTCGTGGAGGAGGGGCCGCCCGGGCAGGTGATCGCCGATCCGCGGCACGAGCGCACCCGCACGTTCCTGTCCCGCGTCCTGGATCCCGCCGCCGCGCGGGTGGGGGAGGCCGGGGAGGGCGGCGGCTGATCGGCGCGGCCGCCGGCCGGTCCGCGGGCCCCTCCGCTCGGCCCGGTCCGGTCGGCGTGCCGGGCACACCGCGCGGTGTGGCAGAGTTTGGAACGGTGTTATGAGCGGTTTTGTGCCGTGCCGCCTCCGCGCAGGTGAGCTGTAACGTCGCGGTAACAGCGGCCGGGCATACTGCAAGGTGGCCGGACCGTCGGCTCCCGCCTCGTACCTGCGCCAACGCGAGCGGAGCGGGCAGACCCGTCGCCGGCCGCCCGGTAGCGGGCGCCGGTAGCCGGGTACGGCTCGGACAAGGGCAAAGACACGGCACGCAGAGACACAGGCACAGGGCACGGCATCGTCGAGGGAGATGGCTTTGGACCGTCAGCAGGAGTTCGTGCTCCGCACGCTGGAGGAGCGCGACATCCGCTTCATCCGGCTGTGGTTCACCGACGTGCTCGGGTTCCTGAAGTCCGTTGCGGTCGCGCCCGCCGAACTCGAGGGGGCCTTCGCGGAGGGCATCGGCTTCGACGGCTCGGCGATCGAGGGCTTCGCCCGGGTCTACGAGGCCGACATGATCGCCAAGCCCGATCCGTCCACCTTCCAGGTGCTGCCCTGGCGCAGCGAGGCGCCCGGGGTCGGCCGCATGTTCTGCGACATCCTCATGCCGGACGGCACGCCCAGCTTCGCCGACCCCCGGTACGTGCTCAAGCGCGCCCTCGCCCGCGCCGCCGACCTCGGCTTCACCTTCTACACCCATCCCGAGGTCGAGTTCTTCCTGCTCAAGGACAAGCCGGAGGACGGCCGCGAGCCCGAGCCGGTGGACGCCGGCGGCTACTTCGACCACACCCCGCACAGCGCGGCGCACGACTTCCGGCGCAACGCGATCATGATGCTGGAGTCGATGGGCATCTCGGTGGAGTTCAGCCACCACGAGGGCGCCCCCGGCCAGCAGGAGATCGACCTGCGGTACGCCGACGCGCTCACCACCGCCGACAACATCATGACCTTCCGCCTGGTGATGAAGGAGGTGGCGCTGGAGCAGGGGGTGTTCGCCTCGTTCATGCCCAAGCCGTTCACCGAGCATCCCGGTTCGGGCATGCACACGCACATGTCGCTGTTCGAGGGCGACCGCAACGCCTTCTACGAGCCGGGCGCCGAGTTCCAGTTGTCGAAGGTGGGCCGCGCGTTCATCGCGGGCATCCTGCGCCACTCGGCCGAGCTCACCGCGGTCTGCAACCAGTTCGTCAACTCCTACAAGCGGCTGTGGGGCGGCGTGGGGTCGACGGCGGGCGCCGGCGGCGAGGCCCCGTCCTACATCTGCTGGGGGCACAACAACCGTTCCGCGCTGGTCCGCGTCCCGATGTACAAGCCGCACAAGGGGCACTCCACCCGGATCGAGTTCCGCTCCCTGGACACGGCCACCAACCCCTACCTGGCGTTCGCGGCCATCCTCGGAGCGGGCCTGAAGGGCATCGAGGAGGGGTACGAGCTGCCGCCGGGCGCCGAGGACGACGTGTGGGCGCTCACCTCGGCCGAGCGGCGGGCGCTGGGCATCCAGCCGCTGCCGCAGAGCCTGGACGAGGCCATCCACGCGATGGAGCGCAGCGAGCTGATGGCCGACGTGCTGGGCGAGCACGTGTTCGACTTCTTCCTGCGCAACAAGCGCGCCGAGTGGGAGGAGTACCGCCGCCAGGTCACCGAGTTCGAGCGCAAGCGCCTGATCGCGGTTCTCTAGCGGCACCGCTCCCTTCAAGAACCGGACATCATCGGCCAAACCCGTTCAAGCTGGTTGGGGCAACGGCGGCCGATGGGCGCGGTGAGGGGAACGCAGCGAAATTGAAACCTTTCGCGGCCCGGATAGCCGTCAGCGGCGGGGCCGCCCGATTACGGTTGAGGCCGTGAGCGAGCCGTGGACACCTGATCGCCGTCCCACCCTGGCCGGGCGTCTGGCCAGGCTGGGGTTCACCGATGCGGGCCGTGCGGAACGGGCGCTGCTGGAGGCCGGGCGCGGCGGGGGTGCGGCCCCCTCCGACGACCTGCTGGGCGCGCTGGGCGCCACGGCCGACCCCGATCTGGCGCTGGACGGGCTGCTACGGCTCCTGGCGGCCTCCCGTGAGGCCGGGGAGGGCGCCGAGTTGCGCTCCGTCCTGGCCCGGGAAGGCCCGCCACGTGAGCGGCTGCTGGCCGTGCTGGGGGTGAGCGCCGCGCTCGGTGATCACCTCGCCCGCCATCCCGGCCACTGGCGCGCGCTGCTGGACGATGGACCGATCCAACCCGGGCCCGTCCAACCCGCGTCCGCGGTAACGACGGCGCACGCCGTTCCCGAACCGCGCACCGCCACCACCACCGCCGAGCCGGGTGCGACCCTCCGCAAGGCGGAGGACAAACAGGCCCCGAACGGCACGGACGCCGCCGACGCCGCGGTGCGCGCCTCGGGAGGGCCGCCCCTGGAACTGCTGCGCGCGGAGCTGCTGCGCGCCGTGGGGGCCGACCAGGCCGCCGCCGACCCCGTGGCCCGCGACGCGACCCCGGACACGCTGGTCGCGCTGCGCGCCGAGTACCGGCGGCACCTGCTGGCGCTGGCCGGCCGCGACCTGACCGGGGCGGCCGGGGTCGGGGACGTGGCCGCCGAACTCGCCGACCTCGCCGCCGCCGCGCTGGAGGCGGGCCTGGCCTTCGCCCGCGCCGAGGTGCCCGAACACGCCGCCTGCCGGCTGGCGGTGATCGGCATGGGCAAGTGCGGCGGACGCGAGCTCAACTACGTCAGCGACGTGGACGTGATCTTCGTCGCGGAAGCGCGGGGCGCCGACGAGGACGCCGCCCTGCGCGCCGCCAACCGCCTCGCCGCCGCCACGATGCGCGCCTGCTCGGCCAGCACGGCCGAAGGCTCGCTGTGGGAAGTGGACGCGGCGCTGCGTCCCGAGGGCAGATCGGGGCCCCTGGTCCGCACGCTGGCCAGCCACCGCGCCTACTACGAGCGCTGGGCCAAGACTTGGGAGTTCCAGGCCCTCCTCAAGGCGCGCCCCGTCGCCGGCGATGCCGAGCTGGGCGCCCGTTACATCGCCTCCATCACCCCGCTGGTCTGGAAGGCCGCCGCGGGAGAGGGCTTCGTCGAGGACGTCCAGGCCATGCGCCGCCGCGTGGAGACCCACCTCAACCAGCGCAGCGCCGAGGCCGAACGCCAGCTCAAACTCGGTCCGGGCGGCCTGCGCGACGTGGAGTTCGCCGTCCAGCTGCTCCAGCTTGTCCACGGCCGGGCCGACGAGGCCCTGCGCAGCCCGAACACGCTCGAAGCGCTGACCAGCCTGTCCCAGGGCGGGTACGTGGGGCGCGACGACGCCGCCGCGCTCACCTCCGCCTACCGCTTCCTGCGCCGCGTGGAACACCTCGTCCAGCTGCACCGGCTGCGGCGCACGCACCTGGTGCCCGACGACGCGGCCGACCTGCGCCGCCTGGGCCGGGCCCTGGGACTGCGCACCGAACCCATCGGCGAGTTCACCGCGCTGTGGCGGCGGCACGCGCGCGAGGTCCGGCGCATCCACGAGAAGCTGTTCTACCGTCCGCTGCTGCGCGCGGTGGCCCGGCTTCCCGGCGAGGAGGCCCGGCTCACGCCCGAGGCGGCCCGCACCCGCCTGGTGGCCCTGGGCTACCACGACCCCGCCGGGGCGCTGCGCCACATCGAGGCGCTCACCTCCGGAGTGTCCCGGCGCGCGGCCATCCAGCGGACCCTGCTGCCGGTGATGCTCGGATGGTTCGCCGACGCCCCCGACCCCGACGCCGGCCTCCTGGGGTTCCGCAAGGTCAGCGACGCCCTCGGCACCACCCCCTGGTACCTGCGGCTGCTGCGCGACGAGGTCACCGTCGCCGAGCGGATGGCCTGGCTGCTGGGGTCCAGCCAGTACGCGACCGACCTCCTGCTCCGCGCCCCCGAGGCCGTGACCATGCTCGGCAACGCCGCCGAGCTCGCCCCCAGGCCGCACGACGCGCTGCGCACCGAGGCCCTCGCCGCCGTGCGCCGCCACGCCGAGGGCCTGGGCGGGGAGGGAACGGCCGGCGGCAAGGCGGTGCCCGCCGAGGACGCCGTCGCCGTCGTGCGCGGCCTGCGCCGCCGCGAGCTGTTCCGGGTCTCGGTCGCCGACCTGCTCGGCCTCGCCGACGTCCGCGCCGTCGGCGAGGCGCTCACCGACATCGCCACCGTCACCGTCGAGGCCGCGCTCCGCGCCGCCATCAGCAAGATCGAGGTGGCCCGCCGCGGATCGCTGCCCACCCGGATGGCCGTGGTGGCGATGGGCCGGTTCGGCGGCCACGAACTGGGCTACGGCAGCGACGCGGACGTGATGTTCGTGCACGACCCGCTGCCCGGCGCCGACGAGCGGGACGCCGGCCGCGCCGCGCACGCCGTCGCCGAGGAACTGCGCAAGCTGCTCGCGCTGCCCGCCCCCGATCCGCCGCTGGAGATCGACCCCAACCTGCGTCCCGAGGGACGCCAGGGGCCGCTGGTGCGGACCCTCGCCTCCTACGCCGCGTACTACGCCCGCTGGTCGGCGCCCTGGGAGAGCCAGGCGCTCCTGCGCGCCGATCCGATCATCGGCGACCCGGAGCTGTGCGAGCGCTTCCGCGCCCTCATCGACCCGGTCCGGTGGCCGGAGGACGGCATCGACGACGCCGCCGTCCGGCAGATCCGGCGGCTCAAGGCGCGGATGGAGTCCGAGCGGCTGCCCCGCGGGGTGGACCGGCGGCTGCACACCAAACTGGGCCCCGGCGGGCTCTCGGACGTGGAATGGGTCGCCCAGCTGCTCCAGCTCAGGCACGCGCACGACGTCCCGGCGCTGCGCACCACCCGCACCCTGGCGACCCTAGACGCCGCCGCCTCCGCGCGCCTCCTGGACGGGGAGGACGCCCGGGTGCTGTCGGAGGCGTGGCAGCTGGCCACCCGCATCAGGAACACCATGATGCTCGTGCGGGGACGGGCCTCCGACCTGCTGCCCACCGACCACCACAAGGAGCGCAGCGCCGTCACCCGAGTCCTGAACTACCCCGGCACAGGGGACTTGCTGGAGGACTACCGTCGGCATGCCCGCCGCGCCAGGGCCGTGGTCGACCGGGTCTTCTACGGCGTCACCTGATTCGGCCGCGCCCCCGGGCCGCCCCCCGGGCCGCCCCCCGAGCCGTCCCCCGAGTCGGCCCCCTTGCCGGGCCCTGAGCCGGGCCTCGGCCGCGGCCCGGAGACGCCCCCGACGGCCTCCGGGTCCCGGGCCGAGGTCCACGCGGCGGGTGCCGTCCACGAGGCCAGCCCGCTGCCCTGCGCCTTCAGCGCGGGCCAGGCGATCCGCCGCAACAGCACGTGCGCCACCTGCCGGCACATCCTTCTCAGCTCGGCGGGGTAGCGGTGGTACAGCAGCCAGGACAGGCCCAGCGCCGCGCCGATCAGCGCCCAGCCGGCCACCGCGTCCAGGATGTAGTGGTTGGCGGTGCCGAGGATGACCAGCACCGTGGTGACCGGGTACAGCACGCCGAACACCTTCGCCCAGCTCGGCGCGGCCAGCCGGACCAGGACGAACCCGCACCACAGCGCCCAGCCGGCGTGCATCGACGGCATCGCCGCGTACTGGTTGGTGAACGTCGCCGAGGCGTCCCCCGCGTACAGGCCCAGCGTCCGCAGCGCGGTGACCGGGTCGACGAAGCCCTCATCGCCGAGGAACCGCGGCGGCGCCAGCGGGTAGAGCCAGTAGCCGATCAGCGCGAACCCGGTGGCCATCATGATCCCCGTGCGCAGCCAGCGGTAGTCGTGCGGACGGCTGCGATAGAGCCAGATCACCGTTCCCAGCGTCACCGCGAAGTGCGCGGTGGCGTAGAAGACGTTGGCCGCCCGTGCCAGCCACGGCACCTGCAGCAGCGCCTGGTTCATGCTCAGCTCGACGTCGATGCCCAGCAGCCGCTCGGCGGCCAGGATCTGGTCGGCGTGCGAGAACGCCGCACCCGTGCCGTCTTGAACCAGGAGCAGGCGCGTCAACGTATAGGCGGAGTAGAAGAACACGATCAGCAGGAGCTCGCGCCAGATCGGTGGCGCGGTGAGCGCCCGCGGTAGCGGAGGGCGGCCCGCACGCGCGGTGGCGCGGCGAGCCTGGTCGGTGCGGCCTTCGGGGGTGGCCGGGGCGATTTGCGCCATGCTCGCAACTTTGCCGCGAAGTGATCAGTTTGAGATCACCGCGGCGAACGGTCTTTTCCTCAGACTTGAGTAGTACGAAACCCGGACTTTTTCCGGACTTCCGGCCGAGTGATCTCAGGGTTACGGAGAAGTGCGAGGTCAGAGCCGGTCGAGGAATCGTCCTCCAGGACGATGGGTAAGGCACCGGCATCCCCCCTCGGTCGAATCGGAGGGGGCCCAATGGCGCGGACGGCGATCGCATTCCTCACACTGAGCGCCTGCGGGCTGGCCGGCGCTGCGGCCGCGTGCACCGGCGGCCGGGCCGGTTCGTCCGGCGCCGCGCAGGGCTCCGGCGGGCCCGGCGGCCCGCCGTCCTCGATCACCACCCAGCGGCCCGTCTGGAAGCCCTGCCGCGACCTGCCGCTGCCCCGCACCGACACCGCCACGCCCGCCTTCGAATGCGCCACGGTCAAGGTGCCGCTCGACTACGCCGCACCCCGCGGCCGGACGATCCGGATCGCCCTCCTCAGGATCAAGGCGACCAAGCCCGACCGCCGCATCGGCTCGCTGCTGTTCAACTTCGGCGGGCCCGGCGCGTCCGGGGTCGAGACCCTCGCCCAGGCCGCCGGCGAGTACCGCACCCTCAACACCCGCTACGACCTCGTCGGCTTCGACCCGCGCGGGGTCGGCCGCAGCGCCCCGGTCACCTGCGTGGACGACCGGCGCATGGACCAGCTCACCGCGATGGACGACTCGCCCGACGATCCCGCCGAGGAACGCGCCCTCACCGACGCCCGCGCCTCCTACGACCAGGGCTGCGAGGCCCGGTCCGGATCGATCCTGCCGTACGTCGGCACCCGGTCCGCCGCGCGTGACATGGACATGGTCCGCGCCGCGCTGGGCGACGCCCGCCTCCACTACTTCGGGATCTCCTACGGCACCTGGCTCGGCGGCAGCTACGCCAACCAGATCCCGCGCAACGTGGGCCGCGCGGTCCTGGACGGCGCCGTCGACACCAAGATCAGCGACGTGCAGCTCGGCCTCCAGCAGGCCGCCGCGTTCCAGCGTGCGCTGGGCGCGTTCGGCGCCGCCTGCGCCGGCCACGGGCCCACCGCCTGTCCGCTCGGCCGCGACTCCCGCGCGGTCGTCGCGACCGTGGCCGGGCTCCTGAACGGCCTGGACGCCCGTCCCCTGCCGACCAAGGACCCCGCGCGTCCGCTCACCCAGAGCCTGGGCACCACCGGCGTGGCCGCGGCGCTCTACTCCGAGCAGCTGTGGCCGATCCTCGCCCGCGCCCTCACCGAGGCCGTCCGGGGGCGCGACGGCACCACGCTCCTCACCCTCGCCGACCTCCAGCTCGGCCGCCAGGAGGACGGCCGCTACACCAACCTCGTGGCCGCCGGAAACGCGATCACCTGCGCCGACACGACCGAACGGCACACCGTCGAGGAGGTGCGGCGCCTGCTGCCCCGCTTCCGCGGCGCGTCACCGATCTTCGGACCGGACATGGCCTGGAGCCTGCTGGGCTGCACCGGATGGCCGGTGCGCGGCGACGCCGCGGCCGGGGAGGTCGGCGCTCCGGCCGCGCGGCCCATCGTCGTCATCGGCAACACCGGGGACCCCGCCACGCCGTACGCGTGGGCGCCCGCGCTCACCAAAGCGATCGGCGGCCAGGCCACCCTGCTCACCCTCAAGGGCCAGGGGCACGGCGCGTACGACACCGGCGACAGATGCGTCCGCAAGGCCGTGGACCGCTACCTGCTCGACGGGACCGTCCCGCCCAACGGGACCGTCTGCGACTAGGACGGGCCCGGAAGGACCTGCTCGACCTTCATCGGCTCCTTGAGGGCGTTGCCCACGGTGCAATAGCTCTCGTGGACGCGCCGCGCCACCTTGGCGAACACCTCGGCCGCCGCCTCGTCGCCCTCGGGCAGTTCGACGTCGTAGGTGATCGTGATGGTGCCGAGCCGGCTGGTGGCGACCTTCTCGGCCTCGACGGTGGCCGCGAGCCGCGCCAGCCGGTGCCCGCGCTTGGCCGTCAGCGGTTCCACGCTCACCTGCTCGCAGCCGCCCAGCGCCGCCAGGAGCAGCTCCACCGGCGAGAACACCCCCTCCTGGTCCGACGTGCCCATCAGCACGCGCGCCCCGCGGTCGTTGGTCGCCTCGAACACGTCCCCGGTGCGCTCCACGTTCACGCGGGCCATGGGCTCCCCTTTGATCGTTCCGATGTCAGATCAGGGAACGCGCCCTCCGCCCTCGTTCTTCCCGGCCCGGCGGCGATACGCGCGAAGGCCACCGGCCGCGCCCTGGACGGGCGACCGGCCGATGGCCTTTCCGATCGCAGTGATCAGATGTCGTAGTAGAGCTCGAACTCGTGGGGGTGCGGGCGCAGGCGGATCGGGTCGATCTCGAACTCGCGCTTCATGGAGATGTAGGTCTCGATCAGGTCGGGCGTGAAGACGCCGCCCTCCAGCAGGAAGTCGTGGTCGGACTCCAGGGAGTCCAGCACGCCCTCCAGCGAGCCGGGCACCTGCGGGATCGCGCGGGCCTCCTCGGGCGGCAGCTCGTAGAGGTCCTTGTCGATCGGCTCGGCGGGCTCGATCTTGTTCTTGATGCCGTCCAGGCCGGCCATCAGCATCGCCGAGAAGGCCAGGTACGGGTTGCAGGACGGGTCGGGCACCCGGAACTCGATCCGCTTGGCCTTCGGGTTGGACCCGGTGATCGGCACGCGGATGCAGGCCGACCGGTTGCGCTGCGAGTAGACCAGGTTGACCGGGGCCTCGAAGCCCGGCACCAGGCGGTGGTAGGAGTTCACGGTCGGGTTGGTGAACGCCAGCAGCGACGGCGCGTGCTTGAGCAGGCCGCCGATGTAGTAGCGCGCGTTGTCCGACAGCCCGGCGTAGCCGACCTCGTCGTAGAACAGCGGTGAGCCGTCCTTCCACAGCGACTGGTGGCAGTGCATGCCCGAGCCGTTGTCACCGAAGATCGGCTTGGGCATGAACGTGACCGTCTTGCCCGCGTCCCGCGCGACGTTCTTGACGATGTACTTGTAGAGCATCAGGTTGTCGGCCGTCTTCAGCAGCGTGTCGAAGCGGAAGTCGATCTCCGCCTGGCCCGCGGTGCCGACCTCGTGGTGCTGCATCTCGACGTGGATGCCCGACTGGATCAGCTGGGCCACCATCTCCGAGCGCAGGTCGGTGTAGTGGTCCATCGGCGGGACGGGGAAGTAGCCGCCCTTGTACGGCGGCTTGGCGCCCAGGTTGCCGCCCGGCTCCTCGCGTCCGGTGTTCCACGCGCCCTCGACCGAGTCGAGGAAGTAGTAGCCCGCCTGCTCCTTGGTCTCGAAGCGGACGTCGTCGAAGATGTAGAACTCGGCCTCGGGGCCGAAGAAGACGGTGTCGGCGATCCCCGTGCCGCGCAGGTAGTCCTGCGCCTTCTTGGCGACGTTGCGCGGGTCCCGGCTGTAGGGCTCGCCGGTCAGCGGGTCGTGTACGAAGAAGTTCAGGATCAGCGTCTTGTGCTGGCGGAAGGGGTCGAGCACCGCCGTGCTCGGGTCCGGGAGCAGGAGCATGTCCGACTCGTGGATCTCCTGGAACCCGCGGACCGAGGACCCGTCGAACATCAGCCCCTCGGTGAAGACGCTCTCGCCGAAGCTCTCCACGGGGAACGTGAAGTGCTGCATCTTCCCGGGCAGGTCCACGAACCGGCAGTCGACGAATCGCACTCCTTCGTTCCTGATATAGCTCAGGACCTCGTCGGCGCTGCTGAACATCCAGCCTCCTTGGGGCGCTTTTTGGCTCTTGGCAGCCTAAGAACCGGCCGTTTCCCGGCCGTGTCTCATATGTTTCGCCTGTGTTACGCATCACTCTGTGCGTTGCGTCACACCGGCGGGCGTGTACGGCCAAGGTAGACCCGGCGGGCGCCGCCGGGAGGGCGGTATCCGGGTAAGAGTTCTCCAAGGGACCGGATAGCGTAGGGCCATGAGCAGCACCGGTAAGGAGCGGCAGGCCGCCGGCCAGCGTTGGACGCAGACATGGCTGGGTGGTGCCCGCTCGGGCGGGGCCGACCTCGGGTACCCGGGGGAGCGGCTCGGCCTTCCGGAGAAGGGCGGCGGCGCGGTCGCGGGTTACGGCCGCCGGCTCCTGGCGCTCTTCATCGACTGGGGCCTGTCGCTGCTGGTGGCCAGTTTCCTGGCGCGCTCGTTCGACTGGACGCCGCCGCAGCGCAGCCTCTGGACGCTGGTGATCTTCGGCGTGCAGGTGTGGCTGCTGGTCGGGCTGATCGGCACCACCATCGGCAAGCGGCTGTGCGGCATCCGCGTGGTCCGGCTCGACGGCCGCGCGGTCGGCCCGGTCTGGGGCCTGGCCCGCGCCTTCCTGATCCTGCTGGTCGTCCCCGCGCTGGTCTGGGACCGCGACTACCGCGGCCTGCACGACCGCGCCGCCAACACGGTCGTCGTCAACCTCGGGTCTGTCTCGAAGTAGCCTCGGGTGCTGAGTGAGCGCGTTACCTGGTCGGTGAGGTGATGCCGGAGGCGAGCGTCGCCGGGCGGATCGCGAAGCGATGTCGCGCTCGCCGAGGCCCGGTCAGGGGCGAGCCGCCAGGCGAGCGCCGTAGGCCGGGACTTTAGAACACAGCGGGGTCAGCGCGTCTTGGGCTTGGGCCCCTTCGGCATCCGGACGCCCTTGGGGATCGGGCCCTTGGGCATCTGCATGGAACGCGGCAGCGCCTGGAGCCGGTCGTTGAGCTCCGCGACCTGGCCCTTGGTCAGGTTGCGGGGAAGCTTCATCAGGTGGCGCTGCAGCTTGTCGACGGGGATCTGGCCTTCGTCCGTCCCGACCTGCACGTCGTAGATCGGCACCTGCTGCGCGGCGCGGGAGATGCGCTTCTTCTCCGCGCCCAGCAGCGGGCCCACCCGGTTGCGCGGGCCCTCGGAGACCAGCACCACGCCGGCCCGCCCCACCGCGCGGTGCACCATGTCGAGGTTGCGGTTGCCGCTGACCGCCTCGGTGACCGTCCAGCCGCCGCGCATGTTCTTCAGGATCGCGGCGGCGGCGCCGGGCTGGCCGGCGATCACCTTGTACTGGGCGCGCTGCGCCATCTGGCCGAACACGATCATGCCCACGGCGGCGGCCGCCAGGATGCCCAGCGGGATCGTGAAGAACAGCTGGTCGATCAGCAGCCCGATCAGGATGACGACGACCAGGGTGCCGATCGCGGCGGCGAACACGATCGGCAGGGCCTTCGGGTCCGCCTGGCGGAGCACCTGGGCGACCATGCGGATCTGCTTGAGGCGGCCCGGACGCTCCTGGGCCCCGTCCGTGGGCTTTTTCGACATGACCACAAGGATAGTCCGGTTGCGCCCGTCAGCCGACAGCCCCGCGGCCCGGGAGACCCGGGCGGGGGCGGCGGGTCAGCGCGTCCTGGCCTCGATCGCCTGCTTGTACAGGCGCCCGGCGCGGTAGCTGGAGCGGACCAGCGGCCCCGACATGACGCCGGCGAAGCCGATCTCCTCCGCCTCCGCCGACAGCTCGACGAACTCCTCCGGCTTGACCCAGCGCTCCACCGGGTGGTGGCGCGGCGAGGGGCGCAGGTACTGGGTGATGGTGATCAGCTCGCAGCCCGCCTCGTGCAGGTCGCGCAGCGCCGCGGAGACCTCCTCGCGGGTCTCGCCCATGCCGAGGATGAGGTTGGACTTGGTGACCAGGCCGTCCTCGCGGGCCCGGGTGATGACCTCCAGCGAGCGCTCGTACCGGAAGGCGGGCCGGATCCGCTTGAAGATCCGCGGGACGGTCTCCAGGTTGTGCGCCAGCACCTCCGGCCGCGATCCGAACACCTCGGCCAGCTGCTCGGGCCGGGCGTTGAAGTCGGGGATCAGCAGCTCGACGCCGCAGTCCGGGAGCGCCGCGTGGATCCGCCGGACGGTCTCGGCGTACAGCCAGGCGCCGCCGTCCTCCAGGTCGTCGCGGGCGACCCCGGTGACGGTGGCGTACCGCAGGCCCATCGAGACCACCGACTCGGCGACGCGGCGCGGCTCGTCGCGGTCGAGCGGGCTGGGCTTCCCGGTGTCGATCTGGCAGAAGTCGCAGCGCCGGGTGCACTGGTCGCCCCCGATGAGGAAGGTGGCCTCGCGGTCCTCCCAGCACTCGAAGATGTTGGGGCAGCCGGCCTCCTGGCACACGGTGTGCAGGCCCTCGGACTTCACCAGGCCGATGAGCTCCCGGTACTGCGGGCCCATCTTCAGCCGGGTCTTGATCCAGTCGGGCTTGCGCTCGATCGGGGTCTGGCTGTTTCGGGCTTCAATGCGCAGGAGCTTGCGCCCCTCGGGTGTCACCGTCGTCACCCTCACAGGTTACGTCCCGATTCCGGGTGCCCCCCGCGAGGGCAATGGAGATCACATACCGGGTACCGGGTCGATATCCATGTTCCGTCGATATCCGGGTTTCCGCCATGGCGGCCACCCGATCTCCTAGGGTGACTCCCTGTTCGTGAAGCAGAGCAGTTTCGCAGGAGGATCCACCGTGGGCCTGGCCATGTCGTACCTCAGGGTGCCGCCCGTGCTGGAGGGGGAGCGGGATCCGGGCGCGATCGCCCGGCTGATCTTCGGGGTCGCCGACTGGCGGCGCCGCCAGCCCGCCCCGCAGGTCCTGGACCTGGGCCGCGGCTGGCAGGCGCTGCACTACCTGATCACCGGCGACCCGTGGGACGGGCGCCCGCCGGCGGCCGACGTGGTGTGCGGCGGCCGGCTGCTCACCGAGGACGGCGCGGGCGAGCTCGGCCTTGACGTGATCTACCTGGCGCCGGACCGGGTCAAGCCCGCCGCCGACCATCTGGCGTCCACCCCGTACGGGGGGCTCGCCGGGCGGTACGACCCGGCCGCGATGGCCTCCGCCGGGGTGCAGGACGCCGCCGCGCTCAAGCCCGGTGCGGACCAGTTCCGTCCCGCCTACGAGGGCCTGGCCCGGTTCTTCCAGGCCGCCGCCGACGAGGGCCAGGCCGTCTACAAGGTGATGGCCGAGCAATCCTGACAGCGCCGCCTAGCGGAGGTCGAGCTGGGCGGTCGTACGGTGGAAGGACTCCGTCGCGCCCAGTGCCCCGGCCAGGTGCCGCTCGATCAGCGGGGTGACCTCGGCGACGGTGACCCGGCGGCCCAGTTCGGCGCTGAGCGAGGTGGAGCCCACATCGCGGATGCCGCACGGGATGATCCGGTCGAACCAGCTCATGTCGCAGTCGCAGTTGAGCATGAAGCCGTGCATGGTGACGCCGCGCGAGACGCGGATCCCGATGGAGCCGATCTTGCGGTTGGGCGTGCCCTCCACCCACAGCCCGCTGTGCCCCTCGACCATGGTCGTCGGGAGGCCCAGTTCGGTGCAGACATCCTGCATCATCCGCTCCAGCAGCCGCACGTAGGCGACCACGTCCACCGGGTCGGGCAGCCGGACGATCGGGTAGCCGGTGAGCTGCCCGGGGCCGTGCCAGGTGATCTTGCCGCCGCGGTCCACGTCCACCACCGGGGCGCCGGGGTCGCCGAACGGGCGGTCGGCCGGGCCGGTGCGCTTGCCCGCGGTGTACACGGGACGGTGCTCCAGCAGCAGCACGGTGTCGGGGATCTGGTCGTCGGCGCGGCGCTCGTGGGTGCGCCGCTGCAGCTCCCAGCCGTCCTCGTAGCCGACGGCCGCCGTCCCGAACCCCGCGTGCACGAACACCAGCTCGCCGGTCCGCGCCGCCGCCCCGGTGACGCGCTCGTCCGCTTCGCGTACTTTCAACTCGCTCACGCCGTTCAGCTTATGCGTCAGAGCGAGGCGAGCAGCCTGGGGGCGATCGGCGACTCCTTGGCGGCGCCCGCGCCGTCGGGCTCGATCCGGTAGGCGCCGGCGTCGCGCGCATAGGAGACGGCCTGGACGAACTCGGTGCCCACATAGTGCAGGCCCACCGCCTCGTCGGCCGCGTACCCGCCCGGCAGCGTGCCCTCGCCGACCAGCTGCTGGAGCAGCGGGCGCCGCTGGGCGTCGCTGTCGTAGTGGACGCCGCAGGAGTACGGCAGGAAGCCCAGCCCGTCGGTGAGCGGCCGCAACCGCGGCCCGTAGGAGTCGGTGTTGCCGCCCACGTGCCAGCACAGCGCCCCGGCGCTCTGCCCGGACAGCACCACGCCCTCCTGCCACGCCTCGCGCATGATCTCGTCCAGGCCGTGCAGGCGCCACAGCGCCAGCAGGTTGGCCACGCTGCCGCCGAACACGTACACCAGGTCCTGTGCCAGCAGGTGCGAGCGCATGTCGGCGACGTTGGGCATCGGGAACAGCGCGATGTGGCTGACCTCGGCCTCCATCTGGCTGAACGCCGCGTAGGCGCGCCCGATCTGGTCGATGCCGTCGCCGGTGGCGGTGGTCAGGAAGCAGATCCGGGGACGGTCCTGGCCGGTCAGGTCGACGGCGTAGCGCAGCAGCGGGCTCGGGGCCATGCCGTAGCGGTCGTCGGGGACGAAGCTCCCACCGCCGATGGCGAGGATGTGCGGCTGTCCGTCGGTGCTCATGGACCTCACGCTAGAGCCGGGGTTTGGAACGGGGCAGGACTTTGACGAATCTTGAAAGGGGACCCGGCGCTCTGACGGGGACTCAGCGCGGGCCCAGGACGGCGGCGAGCGCACCCTCCAGATCAGGGTGGGCGTGGCGGAAGCCGGACTCCTCCAGCCGCCGCGGGACGATCCGCTGGCTGATCAGCGGGCCCTCGTCCGCGAAGCCCAGCAGCGCGGCGCGCAGCGCGACCGCGGGCACCGGCACCACCGCCGGACGGTGCAGGGCCCGGCCGATCGCCCTGGTGTAGGCGGCGTTGGTGACCGACTCCGGCGCCACCACGTTCACCGGGCCGGCGAGGTCCTCCCGGTCGATCAGATGGCGCAGGGCCGCGACCGCGTCGTCCAGGGTGATCCAGCTGACCCACTGCCGCCCGTCCCCGAGCCTGCCGCCCAGCCCCATCCTGAACAGCGGCAGCACGCGGCCGAGTATCCCGCCGTGGGCGGCGAGCACGATCCCGGTGCGGGAATGCACGACCCGCGCACCGGCCTCGGCCGCGGGACGGGCCGCGGCCTCCCAGTCGCGCACCAGCTCGGCGAGGAAGCCCTCGCCCATGGGCGCCGACTCGTCGACCGCCCGGCCGCCGGTGTCGCCGTAGTAGCCGATCGCCGATCCGGAGACGAACACGCGCGGCCCGTCACCGGCCCCCGCGATCGCCTCGGCGAGGGTCCGGGTACCGCCGATCCGGCTGTCGCGGATCAGCCGCTTGCGCGCCCGCGTCCAGGGGCGGTCCCCGACGCCCGCCCCGGCGAGGTGCACCACCGCGCCGGCCCCCCGGAGGGCCTCGGCGTCGACCGTTCCGCCCGCGGGGTCCCAGCGCGCCTCGTCCGGGCCCGTGGCCGCGCGCCGCACCAGCCGTACGACCTCGTGCCCGTCGTCCCGCAGCGCCCGGACCAGTGCCGTCCCGATCAACCCGCCGGCACCCGAAACGACCACCTTCATGGCCCCAGCCTAGGACGGCGAGGACCCCGCCGCCCGTTTCGGGGCGGCGGGGTCCTCGGACGACGACCGTAGGGAGGATCAGAGGCCGAGCTCGGCCTCGAAGTTGCCCTCCTCCAGGCGGTGCTTGATCGTGCCCAGGAAGCGGGCCGCGTCGGCGCCGTCGACGAGGCGGTGGTCGTAGGTCAGCGCCAGGTAGATCATCGAGCGCACCGCGATGACCTCGCCCAGTTCGGGGTCGTCGATCACGGCGGGGCGCTTGACGACCGAGCCGGTGCCGAGCATGCCGACCTGCGGCTGGTTGAGGATCGGGGTGTCGAACAGCGCGCCGCGGCTGCCGGTGTTGGTCAGCGTGAACGTGCCGCCCGCCAGCTCGTCCGGGCTGACCTTGTTGGTGCGGGTCCGCTCGGCCAGGTCGGCGATGCGCTGGGCGAGGCCGCCCAGGTTGAGCTGCCCGGCGTTGTGGACGACCGGCACCATCAGCCCGCGCTCGGGCACGTCTACGGCGAGGCCGAGGTTCTCCACGTCGTGGTAGGTGACCTCGTTGGTCTCGCTGTTGATGACGGCGTTGAGCTTGGGGTGGACCTTGAGGGCCTCGACCGCCGCCAGCGCGAAGAACGGCAGGAACGACAGCTTGACGCCCTCGCGGGCCTGGAAGTCGGCCCTGGCCCGCTCGCGCAGCCGGGCGATCTTGGTGACGTCGACCTCGACGACCGTGGTGAGCTGCGCGGAGACCTGGAGCGACTCCACCATCCGGCGGGAGATGGTCTGCCGGATCCGGGACATCTTCTCGGTCTTGCCGCGCAGCGCGATCTGCTCGGCGGGCGCGGTGGCCGGCGCCGGACGGGCCGCCGCGGGGGCCGCCGGAGCCGCCGCGGGGACGGCCGGGGCCTGCGCGGCGGCGGCCGCGGCGGCGGGGGCCTGGGCGGCCTGCTGCTTGTCGCGGGCGGCCTCCAGCACGTCCTGCTTGCGGATGCGGCCGCCGACCCCGGTGCCCTTGACGCTGCCCAGGTCGACGTCGTGCTCGGCGGCGAGCTTGCGCACCAGCGGGGTCACGTACGGGCCCTCGCCCGCGGGGGCGGGGGCCGGAGCGGGCGCCGCGGCCGGGGG